>JAFGTL010000167.1 GCA_016934125.1 Candidatus Hydrogenedentota bacterium | reverse complement strand
GGCCGCGTCATGTCGTACAACAGACTGAACGGCGATGCGGCCAGGAGGATCGTCAGCGCCACATACAGCATACTGCCGCCTCCCGACGGTTGGCGCGGAGCATACTCACTCGCCTGAGGGGGCCGCGCTGTCCGGTGCGGCGCCACGGATGGTGGGCATGATAATCGTCTTCAGCAAATGGAACTGTAACTCTTCGGGCGATAGCTCGCGCCCCTCGCGCGCCAGCCGCGCCTTCTCCTCGGCTACCCGTTCCCGGATGAGGCATTCCTGGATCATCCCATCGATCTCGCGAACCATGCGGGGGTGCGAACAGTCCGCCTTCAGTTGTTCCAGCCGGGCCCGGGCCTCGGGCCTGCCCGACGCGCCCAATGCCAGGATCGCGTCGCACCGAAGGCGCCAGAGGGATTCGGCCTCATCGCGGCTCGTGCCCTTGTACAGGATCCTCGGGTGCACCCCATCCCGTTCGAAGCGCTCGAGCCAGTACGATTCCGTGGCGAGTTTGGCCAGGTAATCGAGCGCGTCGGCTGTCCCGAGAAACCCGATCCCCATCATCGTGCACCAGACGTCCGCATAGCCCTCTCCCTCGAGCACGGCGGGGAAGGGGGCCTCGAGGAAGTCCTTCATGGGCTTGAGGCCGGCCGGATCGCCCTGCTTCCCGAGGAGAAACGCCAGCCGGGCCTTGGTGCCGTGCCCCGCCGGTTTCCGAAACGCCTCCACGAGCACCGGCAACGCGGCATCGCCGTACTGCGCACAGAACTCCTCACACTGCCGCTCGCCGCACTGCCCCGCGAGCCGGTTCTCGAGTGCAGCGCGCACCTCCGCCTCGTCCGCGCCCGCCCCGACACGCACCGGCAGCGCCACCACGGCCAGCGCGAGCGCCGCCGCCCCGGCTCCCAGCCCAGCCACCAGCGGAAAAGCCCTTCGCATCTCCTGCTCCTCTCCGGGGCGTTACGTCCACGCGACGCACAGCCCCTGGTTGTCAATAGGGCGGCACCTCAGGATCGTCCTTTTTCTCGTAGCACTGCTTCGATGAGAGATACGCGCCCGCAGAGGACGGATGCATGAGGTTCTGCGAGTCACTTACATGGTTGAGGCAGAGGGCAGCATGCCCCCACTCGTGGGCCCAAGTCAGGTAAAAGGCGTTGGCCTCGATCACAATGTCCGGACCGTCAGTGCCATACAGCCAATCCGTAGAAGTGCCGCATTCCAGAGCCGCCCCGTCGATTGCCTGGTTGTATCCGAAGAAGATGCTGCCGTCATGCCGGAGGTCGTTGACAATCGCGATGTCAACAGGCCAGGCCATCACAGCCCAGAACTCTGCGGCGGTGTTGATTATGTCCAAGCCGTCACCGACGTGGCCAAACACAGGCAACGTCGTCTGGGTCGAGGATATCTTGGGAATGCGCGTACAGGTGTGGTCGCGGCGATCCTCAGAGAAAAACTCGACCTCATGCTCGAGCGATCCTTGCGGATGCCAGCAGTCGAACTTGTCCTCCAGGAGAATGGCGGCAACCCCGTCAAACGTGTCCTGCACCCACTCCAGATCGATACCGTACTGCGTCACCGCCGCATGATAGGCGCCCACTGTGGCCTCTATTCCTTGCGGCATTACCACGTCGATGTTGCACTTCGCAACCACGTGAACCGGTGGCGGATCGTTCACAACATCCACCTCATCCCTCTGCACCCCGACCCAGCCACTACGGGGCTCCAACGGAGACCATGGGATTTTCACCCATTGGAACTCCTTGATCCAGCCGAAACAACGGTTGCGGATTAGCTTGAAGTCATAGGCGTCGGAAGAGGTCCAGCGGTATTGTGTCCAATTGTTGTATCTGCTTGTTGCGCAGTTCTGGAAGGATGCGCAGCCCGCGCCACTGGTGCAGACGGAGTCCGGCTCCGAGATAGTGTCGCAGTCCCGGCCCCCGCTTGCATCGAAGTGGAGGATCGTTCCAGGCGCCACGGACTGTGTTTCGCAGGGGCAAATGTAGCATCGCATGTGAGGGGACCCCACGTCCGGCAGGTATAGCGTCGTGCACTCGGCAATAGCCGATACGTCTGGCGCCGGCTGTGGCCGGGTTTCCCACTCCGCCAGTACGTTGTCGGGAAGAAACGCAGGAACGGCGGCAGCAAGGATGAGGACAGGAATCACGACTGCCCAGAGAAAAACACGCACCGGCTCCCATCGGCTCGACATGTGTCCATACTCCTCTTGGAGGCTGCCCGGCTGAGACCGACAGCGATGAGAAGCGCCTCGACTGCCCCTGACATGAAACCGATAAGCTCTACAGATATTAGTACCACTTATATCTGGCGCATGTCAAGAGGAAACTGCCCCGGGCGGGTTTCGCGACGGCCCGGGGCTGCGTCAGGGCTCGTCTGGTTTGCGGCGGAGCACGATGGCCAGCACGGCCAGCGATACCAGCACCGACAGAACCGCCGCGGCGAACACGGCGGCCACGTCGGCGGCCCGATCGGCCACGGGGCGAACGCCGGCCCGGGCCGGGCCCGGCGGCCTGGCGGGGATGGTGGCTGGGGCTGTGCGCGGTGCGGCGGCTGCCACACTCGCCGGCTTCGGGGCGCCGGCGTGTTGCCCCCCACCGTCTCGATGCGCCGGTTCGCCGAGCAGATCGCGGAATGCGGCATCGGCGGCGTCCTCGAGCGCCACCCCGCGGGCCGATTCGGGCCGAGAGGGATAGGTTTCCCGCATGTAGCGCGCGTAGCTGGACAATCTGTCGTCGACGATCATGGCAAGCATATCAAGCTCGGCGAGGGTATCCTCGTCGGCGAGCGCGGGGTTCGCTACAATGGCATCGACAAGGCTCTTGGCTTCCCGGAGGTGTTGTCCGGCGATTTGGGCGTAGTGCCTGTTGTGCGCGCCCTGTGTGCTCGCGTGGATGCACTCGTCAGCAAACTCCATGTGCGCGGACACGGTTTGCTCTCTGTAGGGATCGTAGAGCGAAAACACCCGCTCGAACTGGGCCGCCATCTCCTCGATGGTGGGCTCGAAGCCCGGATGTGCCCCGCCGCTCTGCGCCATGAGCAACGCGGCCGCCAAGTCGGCCTGGTAGCAGATCTCGATGTTGTCCTGCCTGAACTCGATCATTCGCCGCAGCGTGGCAATCGCCTCGTTCTGCCGCATCGAGCCGCTCTCCAGGCGGGACTTGTTGAACAAACAGTGCGTGCGCTGATCGAGTGTGAGCCTCGAGTCTTCCGCAAGACGCGAGAACGCCGCGTAAGCTGCGTCCCTGTCGCCGCGCCTCCCGGCCGCCATGGCCTCGGCATACTCGGGCCGTACATCGAGGGAGATGTCGTTGTAGTCCGGCCGCGTCATGTCGTACAACAGACTGAACGGCGATGCCGCCAGCAGGATCGTCAGCGCCACGTAGAGCATACTGCCCCTCTCGCAACGGATGCCGTCGCGCATCCGTCGCCCCACGCCCCGGGAATCGATGCTATATATATAGGGATATCAGTTTATGCGGAGGCCTGTCAAGCCTGGCCCGGGCGCGTGCTGCTACCCCGTGGATCGGACGGATCGGACGGATCGGACGGATCGGGCGGATCGGGCG
>JAFGTL010000166.1 GCA_016934125.1 Candidatus Hydrogenedentota bacterium | reverse complement strand
TATGGTACATGGATCAGCAGGGCGACTGGTTTCACGATGCGGCGCTGATGGGCGAATTGGCCAGGCTCAAAGGGTGGGGGGACGCGTCCATGGCCCTGCCCCGCGAGTCGGTGGCCGAGGTGGCCGTCATTTCATCGCTCGAAAGCGAGTTCTACCTGTGCGGGCGCGACTCGGGCCGTAATCGTGTCACCGGGCCGCTGTACGTGGCCCAGATCGGCGAGTTGTGCCGCACCGGCGCCCCCTTCGACTGGTTTCTCATCGAAGATCTCGCCGAGGGGCTCGTGCCGCCACACAAGGCCTATGTGTTCCTCGATTGCTTCTATCTGACACCTGGGCAGCGCGCGGCTATCGAAGCGCTCAAGACGGATGGCCGTGCCCTGATCTGGTTCTACGCGCCGGGCTACATCGGCCATGACGCGCTCTCCCTCGACGGGATGGAAGGGCTCACCGGCATGACGTTCTCCCAACGCGAACAAGGCACGCTCGCCGCCCGGCTCGGAGCCGACAAGACTGAGTCGGCCCCGATCTTCGGGCCGAACGCCGCGCAGTCTCCCGTGTTTGTGCCAACGGGGGACGGCCTGGACATTCGGGCGCGCTACACCGACACCGGGCAGCCGGCCGTGGTGTGCCGCGATATGGGGGCTTGGCGCTCGGTGTATTCCGGGGTGCCGGGCGTGCCCGCGGCCGAGTTGCGGGGCATCTTTGCCCAAGCGGGCGTGCATATCTACTGCGATTCCGGCGATAACCTCTCAGCGAATGCGAGTTGGCTCGCCCTGCACACCGTTGAGGCGGGCCGGAAGTCGATCCGGCTGCCCCAGGCCTGTTCGGTGTACGATATCGTGAATGATCGAGAGATCGGACGCGGTGTCGCGGCGTTCTCGGTGGAGTTGCCGGCCGACGCCACGGCGATCTACAAGCTCGAACCGGCCGCTCCGTAACGCGGCTCAAGGCACAAGGGGAACACAGCGTGAAAAGCCAGGAGGAAATCCGGGCGGCCCTGACGGGCCCGGTGGCGTCGGTTCGGACACCCTTCACCCGCGACGGGGCCATCGACTTCGCCGGGTTGCGGCGCGTCATCGACGTCGCCATCGACGGGGGCAGCAAAACCGTTCTGCTCACGAATGGCGACAGCCTGTACTCGATCCTGACGGATGAGGAAGTGGCCGAGGTGACGCGCGTCACGGCGGAGCACGTGGGGGAGAGGGCGCTCGTCGTGGCCGCCGATCGCGTATGGGCGACGCCGGCGGAGGTGGCCTTCGCGCGGTTTGCCAGAGGGGTGGGAGCACATGTGCTCATGGTGCTCTGCCCGGACTGGGCCGGATCGTGCACGATGGACACGCTCGTCGAGCATTTCGCGGCGGTGGCCGCCGAGATCCCCGTCATGCTCGTGACGAACTGGCTCGAGCCCCGCTCCCAGGCGTTTGGGGTGGGCTTCATCGAACAACTGCGCGATCAGGTGCCGGGTGTCGTGGCGATCAAAGACGATCTCTGCGGGGCCTTCGCCCGGAAGATGGGCTTGGCTGCCCATGGCAGCATGGCTATCATCTCGGGCGGGCAGAAACAAAACCACCTGAACGCCATGCCTTACGGCTGCGACGGGTATCTCTCGACGTACGTGACGTTCTGCCCCCGGATTGCGCACGCCTACTGGGATGCCGTGTCCGCCAACGATCTCGTGGCGGCGGCGGGGGTGATCCGCGACTACGATATCCCCCTGTTCGACTCTATCGGGGCCCTGCCGGGTGGCTTCGACGCAGGGATGCACGGAATCCAGGAGTTGTTCGGGATCGCCCAGCGCTGGCGCAGGAAACCGTATTACAGCCTGAACGACGCCGAGATGGAGCAACTCGCGGGGTTCTTCAGAGATAAGGGGCTGCTGTAATCAGTCGCCGGATGGGCCGGCTGAGCGTGCGACGAGCACGTCGAGGGGCATCCTGCCCTCGACGACGCGAACGGCGATAGTATGGCGGCCATCCTCGAATCCGGTGAGCCGGAACACCGGACTCGACTCCTCGGGCCCGGCCGAATGGAAGTCGACGATGCCGGCCTCCTCGCCGTCGAGGAACACGGCCGCCTTGCCGTAGGCCGGATCCCCGGGCCCCCACAGCTCGATCTCGTCGCCTTCGAAGTTCCACTTGGCCCACGCCGAGGCCGTACGCGAGACGGCCCCAATGCCGTATCGGAACCGCTCGTCGGCTACGTCCTCCCAGTCGGCCATGTTCTGTGCTGCGCCGAGCAGTGCCTCCGTGTGGAGAAGGGGGAGTTGGAAAGAGGGGCGGATGCCGCCCAGGGCGAACCGGGTGACGCGGGCGTGGCTGTGGGGCTGGACAAGCAGGCCGAACAACCCCGGCCCGGTGGCCAGGGGGCCCGTCCACGCTTCCGTTCCGCCCAACTCGAGCACGGCCATCCCTTTCCTGTTCCACTCGAGGCTGCACGCGATCGTGTCCGTGCGCTCGAACTGCCCGGTAGCGACTGGGTGGCGGTTCCCGTCATCATCGAACTCCGCCAGCGTCCATTCCGGGCCCGCAAACTCGAGCGTGTTGTGCCGCGTGAAGGACAGCGGATGCAGCGTCGAGTTCGAGGCCGGCCGATCCGGCCCGAGGGGGCCCGTCATGTTCCAGAGCAAGGCGACGGTGCCGTGGGCTTCCAGTTCGAGTTCGATACGTGTTGGCGGGCCGCTTCGCTTGAGGCAGGCGAGTGAAGGCCCTTCGTGCCCGCTGACGACGAATCCCTGCTTGGTATATGGGCGGTTCCAGGGCCGGGAGGCGAGATTGATGGTGCCGAGTCCCGCGCTGTCCCGCGAGGCGAACATGACGTTGAACAGGCCGTCGCGCCCGACGAAGCCCGTGAACGTCTGGCCCCAGATGCCGTAGGCCTCGTGCTCGACGGGCTCGGCGTGCCACAGCGAGCCGGGTTGGGCCAGCGCCCACGCCTCGGGCTCCATGGCCTTCTCGACAGGAACGCGGAATAGCGCCTGGAAGTTGCGGTTGAGCGCGACGGACGTGGCCGGCGCGTAGAGGAAGCTCTCATGAACGAAGGCCGGGAAGAACTCGAGCAGCGGCGGATGATACCGATCCGATTCGGGGTGGAGGAGCAACTGGGGCTCCGAGTACGGCCCGTCGGGCGCGTCGGCCGTCATGCCGAGGAGCGCCCAGCCGTAATAGCGGCCCGAATCCGTCAGCGTGAGCACCAGCCAGTCGTCGGCGCGGCGGATGAGCGTCGAGGCGTAAAGCCGGCGGTACTTGCCGAGCAGGGCGGTTTGGCCGCGGGTGGTGGCGATGGGGCGCTTGGCGCGATGGAAGGGCCCCTCAGGCCGCTCGGCCCAGGCATAGCCGACGCCGCTGTTCACGTCGGCAGGCGGATCGGCCGCCGTCTGCCACGTCCAGTTCCGGGTGCCCCAATCGAAGCACAGATGATAGCGGCCTTCAGCGTAGGTGACGGTGACGTCCGGCGCGCTGCTCATGGGGGAC
>JAFGTL010000165.1 GCA_016934125.1 Candidatus Hydrogenedentota bacterium | reverse complement strand
CGTTCAAGAAACGCCTGCCGGAACTGCTCGACGAACTCCCCTTCGACGGCATCGAGGTATACCACACCAAGCACACGCCCGGGCAGACGGATGCCTTCGCGAAACTGGCCGGAGAGCGCGGCCTCCTCATGGCCGGGGGTTCCGACTGCCACGGCACCGCCAAGCACGATCCCGAGATGGGCAAGGTGCGCGTGCCTTACGCGCATTTCGAGCGGATCGAGGCCGCCTTGGCAGCGCGACAGCCTTAGAACCGGATCTCGTATCCGACGCACAGATGCGGTTCGAGGGGGGCCTTCGTCACGATGTCGTACTTCTCCTTCACCAACGGCCATTCCTCGGGCAGGCACGCGCCGTAAATGTACTCGATGCCGATGGCGTCCTTGTTGAGGATCTCCTTGACGGAATCGGGCGCCCGCATGCGAAACCGGTAGTGGCGCCCGATCTCGGGCATGCCCAGCCGGCGGTAGTAGCGCTGGGCCTTCCGTTCCTGCGTCCAGTACTCGAGCCGGTGGAACCCCTTGCGCTTGGCGTCCTCGATGGTGGCGTCAATGAGGAGTCTGCCCAGGCCGAGCCCGGCGTATTCAGGCAGCCGGCCGAACTCGAGCACATAGCCGCCGCGGCTGTCTTTGCGGGCGCAGATCTCGCCCGGCGTGTTGTCGTACTGCACATCCGTCAGGCCGACGATGTTGCCGTCGGCAAGGGCCACGAGCCGGGTGGCTTCGTATCCGTCGTACGAGGGCCGTTCCTGGATCGTGTAGTTCCATGCGTGCGAGATGCTCAGAATAATGGCGTGCGTGCGCATCCATTCATCGCGATCTTCGTCTCGGTATTCGCGGATCTCGATCTTCATGCGTCGCTCTCCGGCCGGTTCAACAGCGACTCGGCCTCGTCTTCCCTGCCCAGGGCGCGGCCGGCGTCGCGCAGGTTGTCCCGCGCCTCGGCGTACGCCGGATTCAGCCGGACGGCCCGGGCGAAGTGTTCGTAGGCCCGTTCGCGTTCCTCCATCTGCCACAAGACAGCGCCCAGATCATTGTAGTTCAGTTCGAGGCCGGGGCAGGCTTCAATGGCCTCCTTCAGCAGGCGGATCGCCCCGGGCGCGTCGCCCGCGTCCAGGGCCTGCCGGGCCTGCCCGTTGAGCCGGCGGCTCTCCTGGGCCGCGTCGGCCCGCGCCTCGGGACGCAGGTTCCACTTCTCGAGGAATCGTCCCCGGTTCTCCTTGAGGAGCCCGTCCCACCGCTCATCCGTCATGCCCATGCCCAGAAACGTGCGGTTTCCATAGTGGAAGACGAAGGCATCCTGGGCGATACACAGGCTATAGCCGGCCCTGCGCACGCGCAGGCCGTAGTCGTCGTCCTCGTAGTTGCCGATGCCAAAGGACTCGTCGAAGAGGCCCACGCGCTCGAAGGCGGCGTCGCGAATGAGCAGGCAGAACCCCACCAGTCGATCCGTGCGGATCAATTGCCCCTGGTTGCGTTCGGCCAAGCCGTCCGCATACGCGGAGATCTCGTCGAGGGAGGCGAAATCGAGTCCGTCGATCTGCTGCGGCCCGGACGCGTAGTTCGTCATGGGGCCCACCATGCCCGCGTCCGGCGTGCGCTCGAGGGCGGCCACGAGCCGGCCCAGCCACCCCCGCGGGAGCAGCGTATCGCTGTTCAGCACGACGACATGCCCCTCGGCCTGGGCCAGGCCGAGGTTGACGCCGCCTGCAAATCCGCGATTCCGGCCGGCATGAATGGCCGACGCCCCCTCCACGCGGTCGAAGTACTCGCCGACGCCGTCTGTCGAGCCGTTGTCGACGAGAACGAGACTGTAGGGCAAGCGGGTGTTGGCCACGAGGGAGATGACGCACTGGCGGCAGTATTCGAGTTGGTTGAATGCCGGGATGATGATGGTGATGCGCGCCGCCACCGCCCTACCCCAACTGGGCGCCCGGCTTGAGCCGGGTGAACGCGCCGGGCCATACCCAGGGGAACGGCTCGAGGCAGTAGGCCGTGGTGAGTGCGATGGCGCCGCGGCCCGTGGCAATCCGGGCGCGGGGCCGGATCTGAAGCACGGTGCCGGGCGCCGCATCCGCCGCATCCGCCGCGTCCGGTTCGACGCGGGCGCGATGGATGTAGATCAGGCGGTTGCCGTAGGGAAAGCGGGCCACGTTTTCCGGAAAGAACGCGCGGACGCGCCGCTCGATCTCCTCGGCCGGCTGCGTCCAATCGACAAGGGCATCGTCTGCGGTGGGCTTCTGATCGTATGACGCCTGGGCGGAATCCTGGGGCACACCGTTGAGGCCTTCCGCTTGAATGCGATCGAGCACCGAGGCCACTTCGTCCCCGGCCAGATCGGACGCCTTTCGGTGAATGTCGACGGCGTAGTAGTGGGGTTTGACGGTGAGGGTGTACTGCTCGAGAATGTCGCCGGTGTCGATGCCCTCGTCCATGACATGGAAGGTGACGCCCGTCTCGGATTCGCCGGCCATGATGACGGCCGCAAAGGGATTGGCGCCACGGTGCTTGGGAAGCAGGGACGAGTGGACGTTCACACAGCCGATGCGCGGGAGATCGAGGATGGGCCGCTTGAGGATGACGCCAAACCCGCCTACGAGGATCAGATCGGGCTCAAGGGCGCGCAGCGGCGCCAGTTCCTCCTCGCCCATCTTGTCGATGTAGAGGAGCGGAATGCGCTTCCGCTTGGCGATGCCGCGCACATCGCCCCGGGGCTGAACCACCGCCGAAACCCACGGCAGAATCCAGCGGCGCGCGCCTTGGGACCGCCGCCCATCCTGCACGATGGCTACGATCTCGTGCGACGATTCGAGCACGGCGTTCGCGAGGCTGGCAGCCAGATAGCCGCCCCCGGCCAATGCGATCCGCATCGACTCAGCTCTCCATGAGTTGCTGATACCACGCGAAGAACATCAGAAGCGCCCAGAACTGGCGGCGCCGGTATACGTTGTGGCTGGCCGAACGCACCACCATGTCGACGTGATGCCACTTGAAGATCCCGGTGGCGTCGACGCGTTCGGGGGTGATCGCCTGCTTCGCCACGTTCTCGATGATGCGAACCAGGCGGCCGCTCTGGGGGATCCGGAAGTCGCGGCGCGCCCGGAGCCGCACCGAACCGGGCAGCAACCCCTTCATCGCCATCCGCAGCAGTGGCTTGCTTCGGACGCCGAACCGGACGCCCGGCGCGAGCCGGATCACGTAGTCGACGAGTTCGTCGGACAGGTAGGGATACCGCAGCGTCATGCCGTGGGCGGCCGCGATGCGATCGCACTTGGCCAGCTCGAGATCGGGCAGGCCGACGCTGAGATCCAATGAAAGCAGGTTGCGGGTGAGATCGGTGTTCTCGAAATGGCCCCGCATCGACACCATGGGCTCTCCGTTCGGGGGGAGCGCGGCCTTCATGGCGTCCGTATAGAGGGCCTCGCGCTCTTCATGATCGAACACGGACACCAGCGACAGGTAGGCGCTCATGTTGTCGCGGATCGATGCGAGATACCGGCTGCCGCGCCGGACAAAGGCGTTGGGCGGGAGTCCAGGCAGCATGCTCCCCACGAGCCCCACCGGCACCAGCGGCTTCGCCCCGTGGGCTTTCTGGAGGAAATGATAACGCGGAAACCCGCCGAGCAACGCGTCCGCCCCGTGGCCGGACAACAACTCGTTCGCATGGCTGCCCGCCGCCTCGACCACGAGCCACAGGGGCAGGGCCGACGCATCGGCGATGGGCTCGTCAAGGGCGCGCACAACTTGGCCGAAAGTGGCCTCGTTCAAGCGCTTGGCCCCGATGACGGCGAGATCGAGCCCGAGTTTCCGGGCCGACTCCTTGGCCATGCGGGTTTCCTGCTGCCACGCGCGCTCGAGCAGGACGAACACCGGCCGCAATTCGGGCTTGAGGGCAGCCAAGGCGGCGCAATCGATACCCGCCGACCACAGGGCCGCAGCCGCCGGCTCGCGGCCCAGCGAGGCGCCGAGCAGATCGCGCACAGCGCTCACGGCCTGATCGCGGGGCACGTCCTCGGAGCGGATGTCGAATCCCGCGAAGGCCGTAGTCTGCACGTTGCCGTCCCGATAACATATCGCGGAGCCCGGGCCGACGCGGTAGACATCCTGGATGATGGATTCGGGGCCGGGCACGCAGCGGAGCGTGAGGTAGCGGTCGACACTGTTCAGGTTGAGGCGTTTCGGCACGCGGCCCGAGGCGAGCAAGGCCTTCAACTCGGAGGCGAAGAGCAGGTGGTCAGGCCCCCGGAAGTAGTACAGGGGCCGCCGGCCCAATCGATCCCGCAGGAGCCACCAGCCGTGGCCACCACCGGCATCCACCACAGCCGCGAACGCCCCGCCCAGGTGGAAGCGGGCCGGATCGCCCGCATCGCGGCATCGCGTCGCGAGCGCCTCGGCATCGAGAGGCGTGCCTTGTGCATCGCGCGGCGTCCCGTCCATCAGACACGGGGCCGCGGACACGGGCCTCGACGATGCAACCGAGAAGGTATCGCCGTCGACGCGGTGGCGGGCGTCGCCCCGGTGCGCGAGCGCCCGGGCCATCACAGCCACCACGGCCGGATCGCGTTTGCCCAGAATCCCGCAGATTGCGCCCATTAGAAGGTTTTCTCCGTATCAATCATGAGGGTGACGGGCCCGTCGTTCACGAGATGGACGAGCATGTGCGCCCCGAATTCGCCGGTTTCGACGGGCAGGCCCGAGTCGCGCCACCGCCGGATCACGCCTTCGTAGAGCGGCACGGCGGACTCGGGTGCCGCTGCGCCCGTAAACGACGGGCGCTTCCCCTTGCGGCAGTCGCCCAGCAAGGTGAACTGGGAAATGGCCAGAATGCTGCCGCCCACATCCGCCACGGAGAGGTTGAACTTGCCCGCGGCGTCGTTGAAACACCGCAGCCCGGCCACCTTGTCCGCCAGCGCCACGGCGTCCTTGTCGGTATCGCCGTCGGCGACGCCGATCAGCACCAGCAGGCCCGGCCCGATCGAGCCGAGCACCCGCCCGTCCACCGACACCGACGACTCCGATACGCGCTGTACAACCGCTCTCATATCCGGCTCGATTCCCGCCCCGGTTCTACTGCGTTGAGTCTATCAGAGGCCGTGATCGCCGTCAAAGGCGGTTGCGCGGTTGGCTCGGGCGGCGTAGACTTGCCGCACAGGAGGATCCGATGATGGCCAAGCTTGTTGTATGCGTCGTCGCGGTTGGGATCGGGGTGATGGCGTGGCGTGCGGAAGCTGCCGGGCAACAGCCGGCACAGGCCGGGCCGCCGGCCTATCGGTGGATCAACGTGACGATGAACGCGGCGTTCGCCCCGCGCGATGGCGCCGGCGCCCTCGTCTATAAGGATCGCATGTGGCTGATCGGCGGCTGGAACCCGCCCGATACCGCCCACTTCCCGCGGAAATGCAACAACGAAGTCTGGAGTTCCACGGACGGCGCGGTGTGGACGCTCGAGAAGCCCAACACCTTCACAAACGCCGCCTTCAACCCCGCCAGCGACTGGGAAGGCCGGCACACGGCCGGCTACGTCCTCCATCAAGACAAGATGTGGATCGTCGGCGGCGATCCGCTCCAGGGGCACTACCAGAACGATGTGTGGAACTCGGATGACGGGAAAACCTGGCAGCGCGTCACCGAGGCCGTGCCCTGGGGCCCGCGCGCCCTCCACTACACGGTGGCGTTCCGAGGCCGCATCTGGGTGATGGGCGGCCAGACGACGCCCCAGTTCGCCCCGGCCGACGAGCGCTTCTACGATGACATCTGGAACAGCGAGGACGGCGTCCACTGGACGAAGATCGAGCCGGTTGGGCCCCACTGGCCCGCACGCGGGATGATTGGCGGCGGCTGCGTGTTCCAGGATCGCATCTGGATTCTGGGCGGGGGCACCTACGACACGCCCGGCACGCCCGAACGCTCGTTCTACAACGACGTGTGGAGTTCGCCCGACGGAATTCACTGGGAGTGCCACGTCGAGCACGCCCCGTGGCATCCGCGCCAGTATCACGACGTGGCCGTGTTCGACGGGCGCCTATGGATCATGGAAGGCTGGAACAAAGCCAACCGGAACGATGTGTGGCACTCCGCCGACGGAGTCACCTGGCACGAGGTGCCCGATACCCCGTGGGCCATCCGCCACGCCGCCAGCGTCTTCGTCTACAACGACGCCCTCTGGATGGTGGCCGGCAACAACATGCAACCCGACGTCTGGCGCCTCGAACGCGTCACCCCGGCGCGGTGAATCCCCTCACGGCCCGACGCGATGGGGGAGGGTGGCGAAGCCTTCGATGCGGTGGAAGGTGAGGTGGTTGGCATCGTGGAAGGTGTGGGCGCCGTTGTAGGCGGTGCGTGATACGAACACGATGTCGTCGCCGTCGAAGAGCCAGTCGATGTACTGAAATCCGGTGTATTGGGGCGCGGTTTTGCGATCGTCGCGGAGCACGTCGTACACGGGCGTCCATTCCTCGAGATCATCGCTGCGGACGAGCGTCAGGATGTTGCGGACGGCCCAGAGCCCGTCGCGCGGTTCGGGCACGCGATTCACGAGGGCCCAGTAGACGCCGGTATCGGGGTGGCGGCGGATCGTGAACTTGGTGAGGCTGCCGTTGAGTTCCATGAGGTGGCTGAACTGGAGCGTCCGGCCGTCGGGGGCGATGTCGAGAACGACGGCCTTGCCGGAATGGGGCGGGGGGTTATACCGCAGGATGTCGAGCAGGTTGCCGGCCGGATCGACCACGGCGTTGCCTTCGCTGATGTGGGCGTGCTGCGGATTCCAGCCCTCCGGCTGCCACTCCGCGGAGTAGCCAAGGGGCGCGCTCACCGTCCAGTTCGCGGGCGCCATGAGATCCGCGTCTTCGGGCACGGACAGGGCCACGGCGCTCCAGCCCGGGCAGTCGTGCAACTCGACACAGCACCACAGGCGGCCATCGTGGTGCGTGACGGGCACAGGCGCCTTGTGATACTCGCCCGACGCGAGGACGGCGGGCCGCTGCCAGGTTTCGCCGCCATCCTTCGAGGCGTGCAACACGATGTCGCCGAATCGCTCGCTGCACGCGATGAGGTAGAGCGTGCCGCGGTGGACAAACAAGGTGCCCCAGAACGCCTGTTCGACATCGGCAACGTGCTGCCAGGTGGCGCCGCCATCTGCCGAGCGGAACACGCGCGAGAAATCGTAGGAGCCGCAGCCGAAAAGATCGTGGCTGGCGACAAACCGGCCGTCCGGCAGCCGGGCAATGGAGGGGCTCCCTACGTACACGCCCTTGCTCAGGAAATGGGACTCGTCCTGGTGGATGTAGTCGATGGTGACGCCGGGCGCCTCGGCCGGACTCATGAGACGCGGGCCGCTCGACGCCAGCCGCGCGCCCGCGGCGTCCACGGCGGCGACGCGCACCGCGTAGTCGGCGTGATTCATCAACCCGCCGCACGTTGTCGACGTGTCGCCGGAGGGCACGCGGGTAGCCACGGCCTCCTCCCACGGGGCGTAGCGCAGCTTCACCTCAACCACGTAGGCCTCGATTGCGGGCAGATCGGGGGCGAGCCAGTCGACGGTGACGGCGTGATCGCCGGGAATGACGCGCGTCACCACCAGGGTTTCCGCCTCGTACGGGACGACGCCGTAGCGGGCGCACAGGGCCTGTTCCACTTGAGAGCGTGCGGCGTCGTCGAGGGCGGCGTCGTACACGATCAACTCGGCGAGCGCCCCGTTCAGGTTGCCCTCGGTGCCGCCCGGGTTGTCACGTTT
>JAFGTL010000164.1 GCA_016934125.1 Candidatus Hydrogenedentota bacterium | reverse complement strand
GGCGGCCCGCATGCAGGGACGCGCGGGCGACGCGGCCCCGGCCGTAGAGGAGTGAGGCGCCGTGAACCGCAAGACGGGCATCAGGATCGTTGAGCTGATCGCATTGCTGGCGCTGCTCGTCGTGATCGCGGTGCTGCTGCTGCCCATGGTACCGCGGGCCCGGCAGGCGAGCCGCCAGGCCTCGTGCGCCAACAATCTCAAGCAAATCGGGCTGGTATGCAAGATGTTCGCCAACGAGTCCCGCGGCGAGCGGTGGCCGCCCCTCAGCCCCGTGCCGCACAACTGGATGATGGACGCCAACGCCCTGTTTCCAGAGTACGCCTCCGATCTGAGCATCTTCATCTGCCCGAGCAGCCCCTTCGCCCACGCGGATACCTTCCGCCTCAAGCGGCGCATCGAGCACCCCGGGGCGCCTGTCGGCGAGTTCCATCCCGACTGTGTGTGGTCGTTGTGCTACATCTACACGGGGTGGTGCATGTTCGTGGACGATCAAGCCCTCGCCTTGTATGACGCCTACTTCGAACGGCCCGAGGAGGTGATTGCCGGGAGCGACATAACCCTTACGGTGCCGGCATGGGATCCCGCGGGGGGGCCGCTTGCCGCCCAGAGCAGCATCCCCGCCGTCTGGGATCGCGTGCCACTCGATGAGCGCGAGTTCGCCCATGTCCCCTATGGGTGCAATGTGCTCTACATGGACGGCCACGTCGAGTTCCGCGAGTACGCGTACTACAACCCGCCGAATGCGTTTCCCGTGACGCGCGCGTCCGCGGAGACTTTCGGGAGCGTGCTGCCGCGGTTGTCGCAGGACTGCTATTGACGGCGGGCGTGGGCTCACAGGCGTGAGCCCACAGGCGTCAGGCCTGCGCCTGCCGGGCCTCGTCGACGCTGTGGCGCCGGTGGCAGCGAGGGCATTCGACGGTATGGCCCGTGAAGTCAGGCGGCAGCTTGAGCCGGAGTCCGCACGCGCAGGGGATGAAGAGGAATCCGTCCAGCATGCGGAGCGCGTCGCCCACCTGGCGCAGCCGCGCCTTCGCATCGGGCGTCCGTGCCGAATCCGCGTGCGCCTCGCGCAACGGCACCGCGGCCGCCCCCGCCAGCGCCGAAGCCGGCAACGTGTCCGCCGATTCGCCGGCCACCCGGCGCCACGACTGCTCGTAATCGGCCAGCGACGCGCCGGAGGTGAGTCCGCGCAGGATGCGCACGCGCTCCGCGATGGGCGGATGCGTGCTGAACGCGCTCGATGCGGCCAGTTGCATCGGGTTGTGGATGTACATCGGCGCGATGGCCTGGTTGGCCCGGGCCATGGGCCGCGCGTCGCCGCCGATGATCTCGAGGGCCTGGGCGAGCCCCTCCGGATACCGCGTCAACGCGGCCGCATTCGCGTCGGCGAGGTATTCGCGCCGGCGCGAGGCGGCGAAGTAGATGATGCGCGCGAGAATGGGCGCGAGAATGGCCATCAGCAGGGCGAGCACCATCATGATCGCCTGGGCCTGGCCGCCGCCGCCCCGCGATGACGAGCGGCTCCGCCGCACCCGCCCCCCGCCGTAGAACATCCCGCGCAGGGCCACTTGGCTCACCATGACGATGGCGCCGAGCATGACGCCGATGAGCGTCATGAACAGCACGTCCCGGTTGACGATGTGGGACATCTCGTGGGCGATCACGCCCTGGAGTTGATCGCGGTTGAGCTTCGCGAGGAGGCCCTTCGTCACCGCCACGGCCGCGTGATCCGGATCCCGGCCGGTCGCGAAGGCGTTCGGCGACAGATCGTCGATGATGTACACCGCGGGCATGGACTTCATGCCCGCGGCGATCTGCATTTCCTCGACGATGTTGAACAGTTGGGGGTGATCCTTCTTCTGGATCCGGCGCGCGCCGCTGGCCGCCATGAGGATCTTGCCGCCCTGGAAGTAACTCACCATCGTCATGACGAACCAGAGCGCCGTCGCCGCCATCAACCCCAGCATCCAGCCGCCGCCCGGTGCGAGGGCTTCCCCCATCACCGCGCCGAATACCACGAGCAGCAGCGCCATCGCCACGATAAGCACCGCCGACTTCCGCTTGTTGGCTCGAATCTGTTCCCACATCTCTCGTTACCGCGCCGCCTACACTTTCACCTCGGGTGCGGAGCGCGCCGCCGCGTCGTCGATCTCGAAGAACTCGGCGCGGTTGAATCGGAACACCCCCGCCACCAGATTGCTGGGGAACATCTGCACCTTCGTGTTCAACCGCATCACGGAATCGTTGTAGAACTGGCGCGCAAACCCGATCTTGTTCTCTGTCGAGGCGAGTTCCTCCTGGAGCGCGAGGAAGTTCTGGCTCGCCTTCAAGTCGGGATACTTCTCCACGGCCACGAAGAACCGGCCCAGCGCGCCGCCCAGCGCGTTCTCGGCCGCGGCCTGATTCTGCACCCCCGACGCCGCCGCGGCCGCCCCGCGCGCCCGCGTCACCGCTTCGAGCGTCTCCCGCTCATGGTTCATGTAACCCTTCACCGTCTCGACGAGGTTTGGGATGAGATCGTGGCGCCGTTTGAGTTGGACATCGATCTGCGACCACGCATTCTCGACGTGGTTCTTGAGCCGCACCAGGCTGTTGTAGATGGCGATCACCGCCACCGCCGCCACGAGGGCCAATCCCGCTACGATGTAGATCGGTGTCACGACGGGCCCTCCTCCCTGGTTGCAGCCCCGTCGGCCGGGAAGAGCTCGCGGAAGAACGCCGCCACCCGGCCGCCCGCGCCGGGCGCTGCGCCCGACTCGACCACCCGGCCCAGTTCCCCTTGATCGAACCAGAGCCCGTGGCCGCGCGGGCAGCGATCGTACGTCACGGAGTCCGGCCCCGCCGTGGCCTCTTTGCGCATCTTCTTCCGACACGCGGGGCAGCGGCGCGCCTTCTCGCCCGGCGCCGGCGCCGGCACACCGCCGCTCAGCGCGATGGCGTCGGTCTCTTCGGCCCCCACCAGCAGTTCGAGTTCGCCTTCATCGAGCCAGATTCCGCCGCATGCCGCGCAGTAATCGATCTCGATGCCCTCGTACTCGATGACGAGCATGGGCTGATTGTCGACAGGGCACTTCATCGGGCCGCCACCTCTTCAGTTCCTGCGTTCAAGCCTAGTGGCCCCGCGAAAGCGTGTCAAGCCATCTTCGTGCGGGTGTCGGCGTGGATGCCGCGCACAGGCCGGTGGATGAACTCGATGCCGCAAGCCAACGGAGACTACCGTACAGGCGCGGGCGGCGCGCCGGGTGGATGAGGCCGGATCAACCGGCCTGGAACTTCGCGCGGAGCCGCTCGGCCACCTCGGGCGGCACCATGTCGCTCAGATCGCCGCCGAACCGGGCGATCTCGCGCACAATGCGCGAACTCAGGAACAGATAGGGCTCGCTCGGCATGAGGGCCACCGTGTCGATCTGCGGGTTGAGCTTCTGGTTCGTGATCGCCATGGTGAGTTCAAACTCGAAGTCAGACAACACGCGCAGCCCCCGCACAAGGGCCACGGCGTTCACTTCCCGGGCGAAATCGGCCGTCAATCCGCCGAACGATGTCACCTCGACTTTCGCAATGCCCTCCGTGGTCGCGCGCAACATCTCCACGCGCTCCTCGACGGTGAAGAAGGCCGATTTCTCGTTGTTCCGGGCTACGGCCACGATGAGGCGATCGAAGATCTTGAGGGCCCGGGCCACCAAATCCAGATGGCCGTACGTAGGCGGATCGAAACTGCCCGGATAGACGGCGATACGTTCAGCCATGTGCTCATCCCCCCTGTTCGGAACCGGC
>JAFGTL010000163.1 GCA_016934125.1 Candidatus Hydrogenedentota bacterium | reverse complement strand
GGGGGGCGGCACGACGGTTCTGGGGAGGGTATCGCCGGGGTTGGGGGTGATGCGGAGCGTGAACGAGTCGGCGGTCACCTCAATCAGTTCGACGGACACGGCGGGGGGCGGCGCCGCAGGGCGGAAGAGCCAGGGCATGACTTCGCGGGGCCGTGCGCCGGTGACGGTGACGGTGGCGGAGGCGCCAGTCCATTCGTCGATCCAGACGTCCATGTCGCCGGACTTGGCCTTGTGAATGGGCAGGATGGACACGGCGGGCAGCGGCGAGCTGAAGGGGGTGTCATATCGGATCGATTCGGAGAGGCACAGGGGCGCGCCGAGGCGGTATGCGTAGTCGGGGCAGACGGCGAGGGGCCGGCCGGCGGCGCGGGCCGATTCTGCGGCCTGGCGTTGGAAGGCGCGGACTTCGCGGCCGGCGGCGTGCCAGATGCAGTTCTCGCGGATCTGCATGGCAAAGAAGGCGACGGCGAGCGCGGTGGTGAATCCGATCATGGGGACGCGCCAGCGGACGTTGGTCATGATGCGGAGGAAGAGGCCGACGAGGGCGACGTTGAAGAGGACGTTGGCCAGGAGGAGTTGGCCGCCACCGACGAGATGGACGGGATCGACGGGGCGCGCGCCCGGATAGAGGCGGACGGCGGCCATGGCGAGGAGGCCGAAGAGAATGACGTTGACGCGCGCCTTGCGGACGATGAGGAAGAGGATGAAGACGACGCAGGCGGCCGCGGCCCAGGCGAATGAGGGATGGGCCTGGAACCGCTCGACGGTTTCGGGCAGGAAGCCGATGGGATAGAACACGAAGTACAGGGGGCCGAACATGCGGGCGGGGCTGAATCCGCAGGCGGCAAGGGTGCCCCAATGCCGCACGAGTCCGATGAGGGCGATGAGGGCGAAGGGGAGCAGGCGGGAGGCGTTGCGGTTCTCGAAGTCGGTGATGAGGAATTCGTACAGGACGAGCACGAGGATGAGGTAGGCGTTTGCCGCGTAGGGGAGCGCGGCGAAGGCAAACAGGATCAGGGCCAGGACGAACTTCCAGGGCTCGGGCTCGTAGGCGTGGGAGGCATAGGCGGTGAGGGCGGCCAGGGCGAGGAGGAAGGGTATGAGATCGACGGGGCCGGAGAGGTTGAGGACGGCCTCGGTGTGGACGGGATTGGCCATGAACAACGTGGCGGCGAGGGTGCCCATCCACCAGAGGCCTTTGACGGCGTAGTTCGTGAAGGCATAGATGAGGAGCATCGAGGCGTAGAGGAGCGCCATGTTGACGAGGTGGTAGCCGACGAGGGAATCGGCGAAGGTGCGGATTTCCCAGGCCACGAGTCCGCGGACGAGGAACGGGAGCCCCTCCCCCGCTCCGGCCAGGATGGCGTAGTCGCGGCCGAGGGGATACACGCGGAGGGCCCAGAGGTACACCAGGCAGAGGTAGATGAGCATGGCGGCGGCGTCGAACCGGTTCCGGTACTTGAGGCGCAGTTCTGCCAGGAGGGGCGGTTTGTCGTTCGCGTTGTGCATGGGGCAGAGTCTACTGGTGCGCGGCGCAAAGATCAACGGCTATGGTTCGGCGCGGCGGGCCGCGCAGGTTCAGATGGTGGGCCTGCCGATGAGGCTGAGGAACTCCATGCGGGTGCCGTCTTCGTCGTG
Organism: Candidatus Hydrogenedentota bacterium; assembly: GCA_016934125.1. GTDB lineage: Bacteria > Hydrogenedentota > Hydrogenedentia > Hydrogenedentales > SLHB01 > JAFGTL01. The sequence goes on along the minus strand of JAFGTL010000163.1, from coordinate 4,888 downwards.
CATGGCGCCGAGGACGGACGAGGTGGTCATGATGGAGTTCTGCTTCTCGACGCCGCGCATCATCATGCACATGTGGCGGCATTCCATGACGACGCCGACGCCGGAGGCGTCCGTAATCCGCATGATCTCCTCGGCGATCTCGGCGGTGAGCCGCTCCTGAATCTGAAGGCGCCGGGCGAAGTGGTCGACGATGCGGGAGAGCTTGCTGAGGCCGAGGACTTTATCGCGGGCGATGTAGCCGACGTGGCAGCGGCCGTAGAAGGGGAGCATGTGGTGCTCGCACATGCTGTAGACTTCGATGTCGCGGGAGATGATCATGTTGTTCGCGTGGGCCTGGAACACGGCGTCATTGACGATCGCGCCGAGGTCGGACGTGTAGCCCGACATGAGAAACTGATAGGCCTTGGCGACTCGCTCGGGGGTCTTCAGAAGCCCTTCGCGCTCCGGATCCTCGCCGATCTCGATGAGGAGTTCCCGGACGAGTTGTGCAATTCGCTCCACGTTCATAGCTGATACCTCGCTTTGAGTTGCTTGGAGAAGTCGGGCTCGATCGTCAAGTCCTTCTGCGGTAACGCCTGGACGATGGCGGACAATTCCTCGCCGGTATCGGGGAGTACGGCGTCGGGCACGAGTTCGTAGAGGGGCACGGCGAGGAACGGGCGTGTGCGGATATCGGGATCGGGAATGCGGAGGCCGGGCTCGTCGATGACGAGGGGGCCGCACAGGGCGATATCGAGGTCGATGGGGCGCGCCGCGTACGTGTCCGGGGTGCGGCGGCGTCCGAGGCGGGCCTCGATAGGGCGGAGCACGTCGGCCTTGAGGCGCCGGGGTTCGAGCCGGGTGGCGGGCGGGCGCGGGCGCACCCGGCAGGCGGCGTTCAGGAAATCGGGCTGTTCGGGGCGGCCGAGGGCGGGGGAGCGGTACACGTTCGAGAGGCCGGCCAGCTCAAGGCGCTCCGCAAGGAGGGCGAGGGCGGCGGCGAGGTTGTCGCGCGGGGCGATGTTCGAGCCGAGGGCGATGATCGCGTCGGGCCAGCCGGGCGCGTCAGTCATCGGCGGGGCGCTCGCGGGTGATCTCGACGGCCACGCTGCGCGCAAAGCGGAGCGCGCCGGGCTTGTCCACGGACACGCGAACCCGCTCGACGCCCGGGGGCACGAGGCAGATTTCGGCGATCGCGTTGGCCAGCCGCTCGAGGAGGTAGAAGGAAGACGTCTCCACCATCCGGATGACGTCCTTCTTGACGCTCTTGTAGTCGACGGTGTCCTCGATGCGATCCGTCTTGCCGGGCGTGCGCAGATCGGCGTGGAGGACGATGTTGATGATGACGTCCTGCTTGTTGCGGCGTTCGTCGGGGTTGATACCGACGATACACCGGCAGGCGAGGTCGCGGATGTAGATGCGATCGGGTGCTGCGTCAGCCATAGACGGATCCTATCATGTGGCGGCCGCCGTCGACGAACAGAACCTGGCCGGTGATAAATGGGCTGCTGAGGAGGAATACCGCCGCGGAGGCGATATCGCCGGGGGTGCCGTGGCGTTTGAGCGGGTTTGTGGTGGCCAGCGAGTCGAGGTAGGCGTCGCCTTTGCCCTCGGGTGCGAGGATGAGGCCGGGGGCGATGGCGTTGACGCGGACGGCCGGGGCGAATTCGAGGGCCATCATGCGGGTGAGGGTGAACAGCATGCGTTTGCTGAGGTGGTAGGCGGCGTGGGCGTCATCGTAGTCGGCGATGCGGCAGTCGAGGAGATTGAGGACATCGCCGGGGCGTTCCTGGGCCGCGAATCGCCGCGCGATGAGGGCCGGGGCCAGCGCGTTGATGTTGATGTTGGTGTAGAGGTGTTCGGGGGAGAAGTCGGCGAGGCGCGATTCGGGGAACACGGAGGCGTTGTTGACGAGGATGTCGACGGGCCCGGCGAGTTCCACGGCCTGGTCGAGCAGGCCGTCGGCCTGGGCGGGATCCTCGAGGTCGGCGGACACGAGCCAGGCGCGGCGTCCCATGGCCTGCAGTTCTGCGGCCAGTTCGCCGGCCTCGCCGGCCGAGGAGCGGTAGTGGATGATCACATCCGCGCCGGCCTCGGCCAGGGCGTGCGCGATGGCGCGGCCCAAGCGCTTGGCGCCGCCGGTGACGAGGGCGGTTCGGTTTGCGAGCGGTTTGTCGGTGTCGCGCACGGGATCCCCTTCCTCCGGGCACAGACGCAGCCGCGGCCGCGCCGTTGCCCTGCGTTGATGGTATCAGGCGGACGCCTCGGGCTCAATCTGAAATGGGGTGCACCGCCGCGAAACTGAAGAGCTGGGCGTTCTGCATGCGGAACTCGATGCAGAACGGGCGGTCTTCGGGGAGGGTATCGCGTTCCTTCCAGCGGATGGCGTGGCGCACCGAGTCGCCGGTTACCGGCTGGCAATCCTCGTGGCGATAGCCGGGCAGGGGCGTGCCGGCGGCGTCGAGGACGGCGACCGTGAGCGTGCCGGCGATGTCCGCATTGACGACGAGATGGCCGCCTTCGTTCTGGAGGGGGATCGTGCGGACGGTGCCCGGTTCCTCGGCCGCGTCGAGGGATACGAATCCGTCGAGGCGCCATTTGGCGAGGGCGACGGTGATGCGTTTCTCGGGCACGAACCCACCGTGGGTGGTGGTGATGGCCGTGTAGTAGAGCCAGAGTTCGTCGCCGACGACGACGGGCGCGTTGGCGACGCCGAGGATGCAGCCGGCATCGTATGCGTAGGGGCCGTTGGGGATGACGGGCGAGCGATCCTCGCACCGCTCCCAGGATCGGCCGTCGCGGCTATGCACGAGTTGGACGTCAATGGGCCCGTCGTGGCCGCTTTGGAGGGGGCCCTTTTGGGGCGGAGGGCCCGAGTATCGGAAGTGGGTGACGAAGCCGAGGAACTGGCCGCCGTAGGGGAACGCGGACATATTGTAGAACTGGGCGAACCGGCCGCCCTCGCGGTCTACCTGGGCATCGTCGACGGCGTCGGGGGCCATGACGAGCTTTGGCTCCGACCACTCCTGCATGTCGCGGCTGGTGGCGAGAAACACGAGGCGCCGGGGGTAGCCGCGGTGCTTGATGGTTCGCTTGTGGAAGGCGAGGTACTCGCCCGTGTCTGCGTCGTAGGTGAGCGTACACGTGTCGCCGCCGGGGATCACGGGGTTCTTCGGATAGGGTTCCCAATGGATGCCGTCGGGCGAGTGGGCCACGCTGTAGCCGTCTGATGAGCCGAACATTACATAGCGTTGATCCGGCGGGGCATCGGCGTTGAACACGACGCTCGGGCTGTGGAACCCGGGGAGCACGATGTTGTTCGCTTTGCTCCCTTCCCATTCGTGCAGGCCCAGTTCCGGCCGGTTCCAATGGAGGCCGTCTTCCGACGTGGCGTAGAGGACGAGGTGTATTCGGTTATACCACATCCGGAACAGGCCCGTTTCGGCGTCGCGCATGACGGTGCCGTATACATAGATCCGCTGGTCGTCGCCGTCCTGCTCCCAGGGCATCTCGGGTTCGACTACGGGCTGCGGCGGCTTCTCGCAGGCGTGGGCGCGGCGGACGACGGCGGTCTTTGCCGCCACGAGTGCGTCATCGACGAACAACTGGGTGTCTCCGGCGATAGCGAATGGCACGGCATCCTCCGCCCCGCTCTGGGGTGCCGATACGGCGGACATGACAACGGCCAGCCCCAACAGTGCGTATGTCTTGTGCATTTTCGGCGCCCCCTTCGCCGCCTTGGCGCGGCTTTCTGCCCAAGGCTCAGAACATAGCACGGACTCCCGGCGGAACGCCAGTCTCCGAGAATGCCCAGGTGGGCCGGTTGGCCAGGAGGGGGAGCACTTGTGCGGCGGTTCGGGTTCCTCTACACTTCCGTGCTGCAGGCCGCAATGGGGGCCGGGGACGCCGGCGGGAGCAAACGGTTCAGAAAGGGTTACGTCATGGCAGCGAAGAAGGTTCTGATGATCATCGGGGGTGAGTGGCATCCGTGGGAGTCGTGCGCGGACATCTTCAAGGAGTTCGTCGAGGCGACGGGGCGGTATCGGGTGGACGTAACCCGCGATCAGAACGCGTTGAAGGCGGGCTCGATCGGCAAGTACAAGGCGGTGGTGGTGTACGCCCAAGGGGGCGAGTTGACTCCGCAGCAACAGGCCGGGCTCCTCGGGTTCGTGAAGAAGGGCGGGGCGTTCGTGGGACTCCACAGCGCTACGGCCTGCTGGCGGAAGAACGCGGGGTATATCGAGATGATCGGCGGCGAGTTCAAGGGCCACGGTCCGGTGATGGAGTTCCCGGTGACGATCACCGATGCGGCCCATCCGATCAGCGCGCGGATTCCGCAGTTCTCGGTAGTGGACGAGTTCTACACGCTGGATCGCTTCGATCCGAAGGCGGTGCAGGTGCTCGCGACGGCACAGTGGCGCAACGCGATCCATCCGATGGCGTATACGAAGGAGTATGGGGACGGGCGGGTGTTCTACCTGGCGCTGGGCCACGATGAGCGGGCGTTCCGGCATCCGTCGTTCCAGAAGCTGGCGCTGCGGGGGCTCGACTGGACGCTGCGGCGTCCGCAACCCAAGCCGCTGAAGGTGGGCACGATCGGCTACAGCGATCTGTTCAGCATGGGCAAGCTGCACCTGACGAGCCTGCGGGACTCGGCCGGGTTCGAGCCGGTGGCGGTGTGCGAACTCGTGGAGCGGCACCGGAAGCGGGCCGAGGAGGAGATCCCGGGGGTCAAGAGCTACTCGTCCGTCAAGCAGATGCTGAACAAGTCGGACGTGGAGCTCCTGGTGATCGTGACGGAGCACAACAAGCACGCGCAACTGGCGATTCAGTGTCTGGGGGCGGGGCGCCACGTGGTGACGGAGAAGCCGTTCAGCGTGACGGTGAAAGAGGCGGACGCCATGATCGC
>JAFGTL010000162.1 GCA_016934125.1 Candidatus Hydrogenedentota bacterium | reverse complement strand
GCCATCTTCCTGACCACCGTCAGTACGGTGGGCGGGTTGATGCCCATGATCCTCGAACGCGACCTCCAGGCCCGGTTCCTCATTCCGATGGCCCTGTCCATTGCGGCCGGCGTCGCCTTTGCCACGCTCCTGACGCTGCTCCTTATCCCGTCTCTGCTGGGCATTGTCAACGACATCCGGCGGGCCGTCTACGCACTCGCGCATGGCCGCTGGCCGAGCCCCGAGGAGGTCGAGCCCGCCCGCGCGCGCAAGGTGGATCCGCTCGCCGGGCCGGACGCCGAGCCGATCGCGGCACCCGATTAGGCGGCGCAACCGAACAAGGAGAAGTCCCCATGCGCAGATACCTCCCCCTCGCGACGCTTGTGCTCGCGCTGGCTGCCACGGCTCGGCCGGCGGCGGCTGCGGCCGAGGCCGCGCGCGAGTGCGATGCGGCAGATGTGACGCTGCCCGCGGTGCTGGATCTCGAAGCGGCGCAGGCCATCGCCCTGGCGGACTATCCCTCGTTGCAGGCCGCTGAGGCGCGCGTGAGGCAGGCCCGGGCCGTAGTCATGGAGGCCCGTTCGGCGTGGTTCCCGCAGGTGGATCTCACCGGCTCTGCGGCCAAGACGTGGCTATCGGAGAGAGACTACCGCGCGGCCCGCGACGCCGCGTCGTCGCCGTATTGGGACGCCTTCTATGGATCCGCGTCGCAGGGGGTGATGGCGCAAACCCAGGCCCGCTGCCAGTATTTCGGCTCGATCCTTTCTTCCCTCATCACGGGCGGGGCGCCCGCTGTGCCCTCGGGCCTCGCCACGCCGCCCGAGTTCTTCTCCGGCATGGCGCAGGGTCTCCTCGAAACGGCCCGGCCCGCGGTGGCGGCCCGGCGGAAGATCGATGATTCCGTGGAGGACTTCCGCCTCAGCCTGACGGCGAGTTGGGTGGTGTTCAGTGGATTCGAGCGCAAGTTCGCTCATGCCCAGGCCCGGTTCGGCCTGCAGGAGACGGAGATGGCGCTGCTCGAAGCGAAGCGCCTGCTGCTCGCCGCCGTAGCCCAGGCGTTCTATTCGGCCCAACTCGCCCGCGAGAACATCGCCATCGCCCAGGCCGATGAGGCCTTCAACGCGCGGCAATTGAAAGAGGCCAAGGCCCGCCGCCGTGTGGGCGCCGGCTCGTTGAGCGATGAGCTCAACTTCGAGGTGCGCGTCAACTCGGCCCGGGCTTCGCTGATTGCCGCCGAGCGCGATTATCGCTCGGCGCTGGCCGGGCTGGCCGAACTGCTGGCGTTGCCCGACTCGGTGGATCCGGCGGACTTGGCCCTGGCCGAACTCCCAGCCGAGGCGTCCGGGCAACTCGAACCGCCCGATCCGGTGGCGGCGCTGCATTATGCGAAGGTGCACCGGCCCGATCTGATCCAGGCCGGCTACGCCGTGGATCGTTCACGGGCCGGTGTGGGCCTCAGCCGGGCCGCGTTCTATCCCACCGTGGTGGCCTCTGCGTCGAAGGATGCCGCCCGCTCGAACGACTACGATTTCGGCGACGACGACTTCGCGACCACCATCGGCGTGCACGTGTCCTACAACCTGTTTGCCGGCGGGCGGGACGTGGCGCGCGTGCGGCAGGCCAAGGCGGCGCGCGTCGAGGCCGAGCGCGGCTGCGAACAGGTGGCCCTGGGCGTGACGTCGGCGGTGCGTACCGCCGTGGCCGACTTGGAGGCCGCCCAGCAGAGCCTGGCCCTCGAGCGGATCAACGCGGGCAATGTGGCCGACAACCGGGATCTCGTCGAGAAGGAATACCAGGCCGGGGAGGCCTCGCTCGTGCGGCTCAATGAGGCCCAGCGCGATCTGATTGCTGCGCAGGGCAGCCTGGCGTACGCGCGCGTCTCCCTGCTGCTGGCCTGGCACAACCTGCGCACCGAAACCGCGGAGACGGTCGAGATCTGGGCCGAGGACGAGTAGGCCCGACAGCTACTCGAGGGCGCTGCGCCAGTCGAGATAGGCCTGCTTCAAGGTTTCCGCGGTGGTGAAGGGGCGGTAGAGGATCCGGGCTCGATAGCGGTACGTTTTGCCCGGTTCGGGCTGCTGGATGACGAACTGCCAGTCCCAGGCCGGGCTGTGCGGATCCGGCTCGCCCGCCGCGTTCTGGGTGTAGTTCCACAACGCGAACCGGATGGGTTCCTCGCAGTCGAACATCATCACATAGGCCATGGTGTCGTCGCCCGTCTCGATGTCCCCGTCGCCGTCCACGAGCCCATAGAAGAAGGGGAGCGTGAACGCCTTCGTGGGATGGGCGGTCAGGTTGAGCGCCTCTGCGCCCGGCTCGAACGGCAGCGGCGCCGCGCCGCGGCAGCGCACCGCACCGGTTTCGAAGCCGTGCGGCGCGGGTTCCCCGAACGACTGCCATCCTTCCGTGTCGCCATCGACGCCGTAGAAGTGGATCATGCGTTCCCGCGTGTGGTTCATATAGCTGGCCCACATCATCACCAGGTAGTGTTTGCCGGCCGTCTCCTCGCCGGGCACGGCCCGGAACACGAGGTCGATGGCGTCCTCGGCCGCGAAGGCGTACGCCATCTCGCAGTCCAATCCCCATGCCGAGCCCGCGCCGGGCCAATGGAGCGACGCCGAGGCATCCCCGTGGCGGATGAGCGTGCAGGCGTCACGCCGCGGCGTAAACATGGCACGGCCCTTGTCGGCCGCGGCGCCGGTGAAGACATGCTCGAAGTTGAGGCCCACCATGTCGTGGCGAAACAGGCTTTCGCCCGGATAGGACGAATGATCCAGGGGATTGAGGCCGTTTCCCGAGCGATCCGAGTTGGCTTCATTGTCGAGTAGCACGGCCGAGAATCCCCCGGCGGCGAGGCGTGTCCGGTGCAGGCCTGTGGCGTCCAGCCGGATGCGCCGGTTGGCGTGCTCCACCGCGTCGAGCAGGTAGCTGCGGTGGTTGGACGCAGTCACGTTGATGAACGAGTCCTGATGGGGAAAATCGAACACCCACAAAGCCGCGAGGGGCACACGGGCGAGATCGAGGGCCGACAGTAACGCAAGGCCTTCCCGCCGGGCCCGATCGCGCCCGCCGTGTTCGTCGTCATCCTGCGCGCCGAACTCGCCGACGAATAGGGCCTTCCCGGCCGAACGGCAGGCGTCCATCGACGGCGTCAGGAGTTCGTCGTACGTCGTCTTGGGCCGATCGAACCGCCGCTCGCGGGCATGCGGATAGAGGTGGATCGACACGAGGTCGACGGGGGCGGGGTTGGCGGCCGTCAGGTTATCCATGAACTCGGCCGGCGTGTCGCGCGTCCAAGACAGTTGAATTCGCTGGTGGTGGGCGGACGGTCGCGGCAGGCTGTTGCCGCTCGTGATGGGCCGAGTCGCGTCGTGCACCCGGACCACCCGCCCGAATTCCCGCAGGGCCGACACGAGCATGTCGTGACGCATGTCGTCCGCCTCGCTTCGCGTATCCGGCGTGCCCCGATCCGGCACGATCCAGGGGCGGTGCTCGGCGGCGTTGGGCAGATCCACACACAGGTTGTACTCGTTGCCGAACTCCCAGGCCCAGATGGCCGGGGAGTCGACGTACCGCGACACGAGGGCGCTCGTGTACTGCCGCATGAAGGCCACCGTCTTGCTCTGTGGATTGCCCCATTCGCCCCGGGGCTCGCCGACAAGGTCGGGCACACAGGCCGAATACCAGAAGAGGCTCGGGATCAGGCCGACGCCGTGTTCCTCGGCGGCCCGGACGACATCGTCCATGAGCCGGAAATAGGCCTCCCGATCATGCAGGTAGAGGGCCATGTCGGAGGGCCAGAATCCGCACGCCGCAAACCGCACGAAAGGGATGCCGCGCCGCCCCAGTTCCGCGAACCCCTCCCGGTAGGATGTGTCCCGTGGATCGTGCAGGCGGCGGATGAACGCGTCGAAGTAGTTGACGCCGACGGCCCGGCATGGTTGGCCGTTACGGAGCAGTTCGCCCGCGTCGCTCACGACGAGCCGCCCGGGCGCCCCCTCCGTCGCAGCCGCCCCAAGCGCGGCCGCGCATCCCCACAACGCCACCACCGCGGCTCCCGCGCATGCCATGGCCCTGCTCCTCTCGCTTGCCGTTCAGTCCGGAGAACGCCCTGGAACGGCGTCCATCTGTCGGATGGCTTTCCCAGAACGTAAACGAGGGGCCTTGGCATGTCAACCCGTCGGGCCCAGATTCTAATACTAAGTGCACGGTTTGAGGGTGAAGCCCTTTTCCGTCGGAGCCATCCGTCGCTCACCTTGAGCGGCGGCGGG
>JAFGTL010000161.1 GCA_016934125.1 Candidatus Hydrogenedentota bacterium | reverse complement strand
TCAGACTCAGCGCTGCGAGGGCGCCGATGGTGGCATACCCGGACGCAGTGACTCGAAACGGCAACTCCTCCGCGTAGCACACCAGGGCCGTCCAGACGAGGAGGGCCGCAGCAGCGCCCGCCGCGAGGGCATGCACGGGGCGCCGCGTCCCGCTGCGCCGGGCCATGAGGTGCGTGCCCATCCCGGTGAGGGCGAAGAAGGCTACGCCGTATGCCGCGAACCCCACAAAAGGGGCGGTGACGGCGTGGGCGGGGTAGGCGATCAGGGTATCCGGCTCTGCGGCCAGACACGTCTCCAGGCAGACGAAAGCCGCGGAGTATTGAAGCGCGGTACAGAGGGTATCTGCAAGGGCGTGGCCCGGGCTCTCTTCTCTCAAAAGGCATCTCCTGGCGCCATTGTATCAGGAGAGCGTGCGCCGTTCACCGCCGGGACTGCGCGGGGATGTGGCTGCGTCCGGCCCGCGGGCCGGATCAGTTCATGTAGCCCATGGCGCGGAACGCCTCAACCATCTCGTCGGTGGGTGTGTCCACGATGACGCCCTTGTCGAGATCCTTGAAGGTTGCGGGGAAGGAGGAAACCCATTCATCGAGGCCATGGCCGAGATCGCGGGCCAACGCGTCGCGGGAGTCGCGAAGGTTTTGGGTTTCGCCGGGATCCTGCCGGAGGTCGTAGAGTTCCTCTTGGCCCGTGTCGAGGTCGCGGATGAGCTTGTAGTCGCCGGACACCGTCATACGGCCCACCATGGCGGCGCGGGCCTGGGCGAAGAAGGATCCCACCGTGCCCTGGCTGTAGCAGGGCTGGGCGGGCGGGGCAGAGACATCGCCGAAGAGCAGCGGGGCCAGACTGCGCCCGCGCCAGGCGGGCGAGGGCTCGGCGCCAAGGAGTTCGGCGAGCGTGGGAATGGCGTCGATCATGGACACCGGCTCAGGCACGACGCGGGGGCCGATTCCGGGGCCGGTGGCGATGAGCGGGATCCGCACCAACTCCTCGTAGAGGGACTGGCCGTGAGACCACTCGTCGTGATCCCAGAATTCCTCGCCGTGATCGGCCGTAAACCAGATGTAGGTGGTGTCGGCGATGCCGAGGGCGTCGACTTCGGCCACGAGGCGGCCGACGGCGTCATCGAGGTAGCGAATCTCGTCCTCGTAGAGCGTCTGGATGCGGCGTTTGTCGTCGGGGGTGAGACCATCGGCCATGAATCCGAAGAGTTCCACCCCCATTTGGGGGGCCAGACTCCAGTATTCGTCGTATCCATTGACATGGTAGGGCTCAGGGGGCGTGTAGGGGGAGTGGGGATCGAGGAAGTGCACCCAGAGGAGGAACGGGCGGCCGCGATTGTCGCGCAAGAACTGCCGCGCGTAGCAGCTCACCCACCGGGTGATGTCAAGCGGCGGTTCGTGAACGACGGATTGGGCCACCCACATGAGAGCCCCGCGCAGCAAAGGGAGCCGGCTGAAGAGAGCCGAGCGATCGCGCGGGTGGGCCTCCATGACGCGCGCTACGTTGAACTCGCCCAGCAGCCACGGCTGGTTCATGAGGGGATTGCCGACGAACGCGCCGGTGACGTAGCCGCGGGCCTCGGCGCGTTTCGGGAAGGAGAGCCCTTCCCCCTCTTTCCAGTACGCGGGGATCATCGTGTAGGTGTGGGGCCGGGCGACCTGGGCCTCCTTGCCGCCGGGATTGAAGCCTGGCGGATACTTCGAGGTGAACATGCCGTTCAGGGACGGCAATGTCCAGGGGGCGAGGGCGTAGGAGCGCTCGAAGAGGATACCGCGGGCGGCCAGCGCCTCAAGTGCGGGCGTGGGCACTTGCCCGCCGTACACGGAGCAGTAGTCGGCGCGGAGCGCGTCGCCGCTGACAAGGAGAACGCTCGGGGCGTTCTCGGCGCCCCGTTCCCGGGCTACAGCGGGAAACGCGACGAGCCCGGCCGGAGCAATGGCGGCCGCCAGGAGCGTCGCCGCTGTCTGGAACACGGCCGCGCCCCGCCGCCGCAGGCAGGCCGCGGCCGCGGTGGCCACGAGTTGCGTCAAGGTGATCGAGCCGGCCGCCAATGCCAGCGACAGGGCCCACCGGTGCGGATGGACATAGAGCAGGCTGTCCGCGGCCACGAGGGTGAGCGCGCCGGAGAGGAATGCCGCCGCCCAGGCCAGGCTGTGGAAACGGCCCGGCAACCACGGTATGCGCCTGGCCAGAAGGCTCAGGGCCGCGACAACGCCGATGCTGCCGCCCACGGCCCCGGCGAGGCGGAACGACACCTCGGGCGCGTAACACACGAAGGCGGTGCCAACCAGGAAGGCCACGGCAGCGCCGGCCACGGGGACGTGGGCGGGCCGGGCCGTTTTCCAGCGCGTCCGCAGCAGGATTGCGCCCAGGCCGGTGAGGACGAACAGGAGTGCGCCGTAGATCGCGAGGCCGGCAAGGGGTGCGCGCACCGCGTTGGCGGGATAGGCGATCAGCGAATCGGGCTGGGCGGACAGGCAGGTCTCGAGGCACACGAAGCCCATGGCATACTGCAGGGCAACGCACACGGTATCGGCAAGCGCATAGCGCGGACTCTCTCGTTCCAACCAGTCTCTCCTTTGTGAACGACGGCCTCAGAACAGGACGTCGGCGCCCTTGCCCTGGGCGATCAACGAGACATACGAATCGAGTTCCTTCTGCACGGCGGCGTCGGTGAGATCGACGGTGGCCCGGCGTTCGCCGGCGAGGTACGCGGCCTGGACTAAACGCGTGATCTCCAGCCCGTATTCCCAGTTCAGAAACGCGTCCTTGCCGGCCCGGAACGCCGCCACGGCGTCTTCGATCTCGTCCACGTAGCCGTACAGATCGGCCTCGTTCGGCTCGACGGCGAGCAGGCCGCGGGACGCCGTGGATTTCTCGAGGGCGGTTTCGGCGTCGGCCACGGCCTCGGCGGCCGCGTCGCCGATGAAGACTTCGAGGGGCGAACGGAGCGTGTTGATCTCGAAGGCGTAGCCGGGGCCCAGGCCGTCCATGTAGAGGCGCAGTCCCTGCTTGTCGTACATCCACGAGTTGGTGAACTGGGCCTTCACGAGCTGGCCGGTCTCGGGGTTCCCGAACGTGACGACGCCGGTCGTGAAGTCCTCGGCGGGCACTTTGGCGTAGTCGACGCCCATCCGATCGAGCAGTTCCTGGCGGTACTGCGGCTGGCCCCACTTGAGGAGTGCCGTCTCGCAGTTCACCGATACCGGCTCGAGGAAGCGGGGATCCTTGCCGGCCGGGGTGAGGCAGAACCAGGCGCTCCCGATGCTGTGGCAGCCCATGTCGGACAGGACGCCGCCCCCCTGCCGGGTGGGATCCCAGAACCAGGGCTCGTGGGGCCCGCCGTGTTCCTCGGCGCTCCGGGCCAGCGTGAGCGGCCCCATGGCCTGCTGGGTGGGCGCGAGTTGGGCCAAGGCGGCCCGGATGGCCTTCATGTGAATCTGATTCTCGAAGTAGGCCGTGGGCACGGCGGCGTCTTTGGCGAGGGCGCACAACTGCCGGGCCTCGGCCACCGTCCGGCCGAGCGGCTTCTCGCAGATGATGCCTTTCAGCGGGGCCCCGGCCTTGACGGCGTCCACGATCTGGCCGACGATGTCGACGCGGACGAAGTTGGGCACGAACACGGCCACGGCATCGCAATGGTTGCAGAGTTCGGCAACGGAGGGATACACGCGGCACTCGCCCAAGCCGCTGTCCTGCGCGAAGGCGGCAAGCTCCTCTGCGCCTTTGAGGGCGTGGACGCCGACTAAGTCGGCGCCGCGCACCATCTTGAGTGCGACGGCCTGGAACTTCGCGATGAATCCCGCCCCGATGAATCCCAACCTGAATCTGTCCATAGCGACAGTCCTCCCCATTGTCGATCGTCTGCAGAGCGCACCTGATACGCCCAGCTATAATAGCCAACGAGCCGCCCCGCGGCAAACGCGTCACTGCACCGCGCCGGGCAGGATATTGCTCGTCATGACGTTCAAGTCGCAGTCCCCGGTCAGTTCGAGGGCGCGCTTCATCGTCGGGGGTTCCTGATCGTCCGTGACGATGTTGTTGGCGAAGATCGAACGCGTCACGTTGGCCAGGGCCACGGCGGCGTGCTCGCCCGGGGCGCCTTGCGACGGATTCAGGATGGTGTTGCCCGTGATGCAGAGGCGCATATTGGCGTCGCCGGCCACCTTGATGGCCTCGTATCGCGCGGCGGTGAAGGTGTTGCCGGACACGGTGACGTCCCGGACGCCCTCGAGCACGATCCCTTGGCCGGGGTCGATCGTGTGCCGCTCGCGCGGATCGAAGGGGTAACGGGAGAACGTGTTGCCGGTGATAGTGAGTTGTGCGGCCTCGCCAAGGGCGTGCAGGGCGGGCTCGGCGAGCAACACGAAGGTATTGGCGCTGACGGTGATATCGCGCACCCCGACGAGACGCACCCCCTCGCCTTTGCAGTGTGCGAAGGTATTGGCGCTGATCGCGTCCCCGTAGCAGGCCCCTTCCAATACGAGGGCATGGCCGGTGCATTCCTCGATCATGTTTCCCGACACGATCGAGCCGTAGGTGTTCTCGATCACCACGCCGTTGCCGAGGTGATCGTCCACGTTGTTGCCCGTCATGGTGAGATTGTAGCCATTCACACAGTGCAGGGCGTCCACATTCTCTTCGAACTGGTTGGCGGACACGACGATATCGTGGCAACCCAGCAGGTTGAGGCCGGTTCCCGCGTTGTAGGTGATGAGGCATGCACACACCCGCGGATCCTCGTAACAGTGGTCGAGCACGACGCCATCGGCCCCGTGATGCTCGACGGCGACATGGCTCAGCAGCACTTCGTTCACGGCGTTGGCGTAGATGCCCGGGCCGCTCTTGGGATTGCCCGTCACGCGGAGGTCGGCGATCTGGATCCGCCACAGGGCCTTGGTGCCTTCGGGAGGCGCGATGCGGATGGCCGGTGCGCCTTCCTCATTCGTGTTGACGAGGTGCGTGGCCGGGCCGGCGCCGCGGATGGCGACATCGCCGCGGGACAAGACGAGCGGTTGGGCGAGTTCGTAGCGCCCGGGCGGGATCGCAACCATCCCGCCCGACTCGGGCAGCGCGTCGAAAGCCGCCTGAAGCGACTCGAATCCCGCCGCGTCGACGGTTGCCGCGCCGTCTGCCCCGGGCTGAAACTCGACGGACTCGGTTGACTCGGCGGCGGCCGCGCACACCGCTGCGGCCAGCAAGGCAGCTATCGGGAACAGGCGGCTTGTCGTTCGTGGCAGCATGGGAACCCCTCCTCCGTTTGCCCGCGCGCCGAGCGAACGCCGCGTGGCGTCATCGGCCTGCGACGGGTATGATGGCGCCACCAGAGTAACGGTATGGGCTGGCGGCTGCAACCGCCGGCCCCGGCCGCTTGGCGGCCGCGAACGGAGAAGCCTCGACGATGAGCGCCGGCAGGGCGGGAGCAGTCAGCGCAAAGGCGGCCATGGTGATGAACCTGCTCAACTTGGCCGTGTTCGTCATCTTGAGCGTAGTGCCCCTGGTGCCGGGTGCCGAGCCCGGGCCGGTGGAGGCGGGCGTGCGTTGGCTGTGCTGGGGATGGGTGCTGCTGGCGCCGTTCCTGACGGCGTGCTCGGCGGGGCTGATCGTGTACGCACTGGCGGCCGGACTGCCCTCTGAAGAGGGTGGCGAGGCATTGGCGGCATGGGCAGGGCTGTCGTTTCTGGCAGCCCTGCCCATGCTGTTCCTGAGCATCAAGGCCTGGCTCGGCAGCTTCTCGCTTGTCCGCTAACCGGGCCCGCCGATGCCGATCCTCACATGACGTGGAGCACCTCGGCGCCGCGTCCCTGCTGGATGAGGGGCACATACGTGTCCAGTTCGCCCTGGAGCTCGGCGTCGGTGAGATCGAGGGCGTGTCCGCGCTCGGCGGCGAGATAGGCCGCCATGCACAGCCGCGTAATCTCGAGACCGTACTCCCAGTTGAACTGGGCGTCCCGTCCGGCGAGGAAGGCGTCGCGGGCGTCTTCGAGTTCGTCCACGTAGCCGTACAAGTCGGGCTCGTTGGCCACGACAGTGAGCAATCCCCGCGAGGCCGTGGACTTCTCGAGGGCGGTTTCGGCATCGGCCACGGCCTCGGCGGCAGCATCGCCGATGAAGATCTCGAGGGGCGAGACGAGCGAGTTGAGTTCGTAGCCGTATCCCGGCCCGAGGCCATCCATGAACATGCGCATGCCCTGCTTGTCGTACATCCAGGAACAGGAGAACTGGGACTTGACGTGCTGCCCGGTGTCCGGGTTGCGGTAGGTGATCATGCCCGAGGCGTAGTCTTCGGCGGGGGTCTTGGCGTAGTCGACGCCCATGGTGTCGAGCAACTGGGCGCGCCACTTGGGCTGGCCCCACTTGAGCAGGCAGGTGTCGGCGCTGATGGCGACGGGCTCGAGGAAGCGGACGTCCTTGCCCACCGGGGTGAGCATGAACCAATTGGCCGCGATGGTGTGGCAGCCCATATCGAGCAAGGCGCCCCCGCCTTGGCGCGTGGGGTTCCAGAACCAGCCTTCGTGGGGCCCGGCATGCTCCTCGAAGGCCCGGGCCAGCATCAGCGGGCCCATGGCCTTCTGCTGCGGGGCGAGTTGGGCGAGGGTACTCTTGACGGATTTCATGTACGTCTGGTTCTCGAAGTAGGAATTCGGAATGCCGGCCTCGCGCCCCAGTTCGACGATGCGTTTGGCCTCGGCGACATTGCGGCCCAGGGGCTTCTCACAGATGATGCCCTTGAGCGCGGCGCCCGCCTTCACGGCCGCGACGATCTGCTCGATCACTTCGATGCGGGCGAAGTTCGGCACGAGCACGGCCACGGCGTCACAGTGGTTGCACAACTCCGCGACACTGGAAAACACTTGGCAGTCGCCCACGCCGATCTTGCGGGCATGGGCGGCGAGTTCCTCGGCTCCCTTGAGTGCGTATACACCGGCCAAGTCCATCCCGCGCACAAACTTGAGTGCGTTGGCGTGGAACTTGGCGATGAATCCGGCGCCAATGAATCCCAGTTTGAGGGTCGTCATTTCACAATTCTCCTTTCTGTCAAGCAAACTCCTCGCAGCGCCGTCGACGCCCTATGCAGGTTGTCGAGGGCCCTCTGCTCCGGGGCCCGGGAGGCGGTGAAGGAAACCGTGCACCACACGGCGCCAACTGCGATTATAGCGGCGGAAGGCGCCGGCATCAACGCCGGTCGGACGCGCCCGCGTCTCGGATGGCGCAGAAGGGCGGGGTGGGCTATAGTGTCGGGACAGAGAAGACGGACGGACGCAGAAGATGGAGGGATTCGGCGTGAACGCGTTGGGGCGATTCTGGCTGAGTGTGGCGGCGCTTGCGGTGTTGGGCATGGAGGCCGGGGCGGCGGAGAAGGCCGTGGCCTATGACCTCAAGAGCTGGCCTACGGGGCGGTTGCGGGGCGTAAACATGAATCTGGACTCCTGCTCGATCACGCGGGAGGACGTGCGGCATCTGGCGGAAGACTGGGGCGCGAACCATGTCCGGCTTCAGATCTTCACGCACGGCATCCCGCTTGAATTCGGGGAGCCGGGCAAGTCGGCGGCGGCGTATCTGGAGCAGAAGGTGGATCCGGTGGTTGCGTGGTGCGGCGAATTCGGCCTGTCCGTGGTGCTGGACAGCCACGGGGCGCCGGGGAATCCGAAGGGCTGGAGCGATCGGCCGTTGTGGGAAGATTTCAAGTGGCATGAGAACTTCGTGCGGTTGTGGCGGGAGATCGCCGCGCATTACCGGGACAACCGGACGGTCGTGGCCTACGAGTTGCTCAACGAGCCGAACATGAAGAAAGAGGTCGAGGGTGCCCCGTCGGACTGGCTGCCCTTGGCGAAGCGGTTGACGGCGGCGATCCGGGAGGTGGACGAGTACCACACCATCGTGATGACGCCGGTGAATTGGAGCAACCCGGGGGCCTTTCCCCGGCTCGAGCCGACGGGCGATCCGAACACGATCTACACGTTCCACATGTACGCGCCCCACAGCTTCACGCACCAGGGCATCCGGGGGGCGCGGACGGGGATTTCGTATCCCAATATGGAAGACGGGCGGCAACTGGACAAGGCGGCGCTGCAGCGCATCCTTCAGCCGGCTCTGGACTTCCAGAAGGAGTACGGGCTGCCGCGGCTGTACTGCGGCGAGTTCTCGGCGGTGATCTGGGCGCCCGGCGACAGCGCCTACAACTACCTGCGCGATGTACTCGATATCTTCGAGGCGTCGGGGTGGGACTGGGCCTATCACGCATACCGGGAATCGAAGGTGTGGAGCCTCGAGCACGAGGCGCCGGATCCGGATCACATCCAGGAGGCGGAAACGACGAACCGGCTAGAGCTCTTCCTGGATCACTTCGCCCGGAATGCGCAGGATTAGGGCTGCCCGGTCGCCGGGTAGCGGATTGTGGCGCGCTCGAAGTTCTGAAGGGTGCGTGAGTCTCGCTCGGCCGCACACTCACCGCGTTGGTGGCTTCCGCGTAGGCATGGGACGTGCGGCCGAGCTTGCCTTGCGCGCCACCTTGCGGGGACTCAACCGGCGATTCGGGGGGGGTGCTGGATGTTGAACGCGGGCCTGCCGGGTGATAGGGTCTTGCCGGGCTTCGGGCTCCTGCGGATGTGACGCGGGCCAGCGCGAGTGCTCGCCGTGCGCCGCGGGGACGCCGAGCCCGACACTCAGCATGCCACGGACACGGAACGGGTAGGGGGACGTATGAGGAGTCTCTTGGATCTGACGGTTCTCGCGCTGTATTTCGGCGCGATGGCCATGATGGGCCCGCTGTTCGCCCGGCGGGGCAAGACCACCGAGGGCTACTTCCTGGGCGATCGTTCGTTTCCGGGGTGGCTGACGGGCGTGTCGATGTTCGCCACGTCGATCAGTTCGATCACGTTCATGGCGTATCCGGGCGACGCGTTCCGCGTGTCGTGGTTCCGCATGCTGCCCAATTTCACGCTGCCCATCGGCGTGTTCGTGGCGTCGGTGATCTTCATTCCCTTCTTCCGACGCGGGCACATCACATCGGCGTTCGAGTACCTCGAAGGGCGGTTCGGGCCCAAGACGCGGGTGTACGCAGCGGCGGCCTTCATCGTGTCTCAGGTGGTGCGCATCAGCATGATTCTGTTTCTCGTGTCGCTGCTCGTCAAGCAGGTGACGGGCCTGAATCCGTATCTCAGCATCGTGATCGGCGGGATCATCACGTCGTTCTACACGGTGCTGGGCGGGATCCGCGCCGTGTTGTGGACGGACTTCATCCAGGCGGCGGTGCTATGGATTGGGGGACTGCTCTGTTTGATCGTGGTGGCCTGCAAACTGCCGGGGGGCCTTGGGCAGATCATCTCGGAGGGCGCCGCCGACGGCAAGTTCCAATTCGCCGAGCTTACGAAGGAGGGCGCGCTGCACCCGGTGCCGTGGTTCGGCCCGCTCAGCCAGAAGACGATCTGGGTGATGCTGTTTCTCGGGCTGACGAACTGGCTCACGGAATACAGCAGCAACCAGAACGTGATTCAGCGTTACGCGGCGTCGAAGAGCCCGAAAGAGGCGCGGCGCGCCATCTGGATCTGCTGCTGGTTCAGCATACCGACGTGGGCGTTCTTCATGTTCCTGGGCACGGCGTTTTACGTGTTCTTCAAGCAATTCCCGAACGACGGCGCCACCGCCATCCTGAACGGGGCCGAAGGCACCAAGGCGTCCGATATCCTCCCGTTCTTCGTCATCAAGAACCTGCCGCCGGGGCTGGCGGGCCTCGTCATCGCGGGCGTCCTCGCCGCGGCCATGTCGTCCATCTCGTCGAGCATCAACGGCGTGTCGGCGGTCAGCATCGTGGACATCTACCGGCGCCACCTCGCGCCGGGGCGGGACGATCGGCACTACGTGCTCGTGGCCAAAGGCATCGGCGTGGCGCTCGCGGTGCTGATGATCGGCGGGGCCTGCGTGTTCATGTACGCCGACATCGAGACGTTGCAGGACGCGTCCACGCAGTTGGCCGCGCTCATGGGCGGCGGACTGTTGTCCATCTACCTGATGGGATTCCTGACAAAACGGGGCGACGGCCGCGCCATCGGCGCCGGCATCGTGTGCACGCTTCTGTTCACCGTATGGATGACGCTGTCGAACCTGGGCTGGTTGCCCGGCCCCATCAAGGCGCCCATCGACAACTACTATGCGGGCATCCTGGGCAACGTGATCATGTTCGTCGTGGCCTTCGGCCTGGCGTCCGTTTTGCGGAGGGCTGAGCGCGACTTGACGAACCTGACGGTGTGGACGCAGGACGGCTCGCCGCTGGAGTAGGGCATCATGGGGGAATCGCCGGAAAGGCGGCATAAGATCTCGGAGGTGAGCGAGATCACGGGCGTGCCGATCCACGTGCTCCGGCAGTGGGAAGAGCGGTTTCCGCAGCTCCGCCCATCGCGCGATCGCGCCAATCGCCGGTTCTACCTCGCCGCAGACATCGCCATCGTGCGCCGGATCAAGCAGTTGCTCTGGCACGAGAAGATGACGACGCAGGGCGCACGTACGCGCCTGGCGCAGGAACTCCGCGGGATGGGCCGGCCGCAGACGCGCCAGGAAGCGGTGGAGTTGGTGGATCGGATCGAGGAGGAGATCCGCGCGATGCTGGATCTCTTGAACGGGGCGTAGACGGGCCGGCGCGTCTTACTCGGGCGCGGGCGAACGGCGTCGACGGCGTGCGCGCAACGCGATTCTCACGGCCTCGTATACCCCCATCGCGCCGGGAACGGCGAACAGCAGCAGGAGCCCCCACCACGTCTGGGTGAAGCCGCTGAGATCGCGCCAGCGCGAGGGCGGCCACGACACACCGAACGCCCGCCCGAGCAGATGGCCGTGGGGCACCCAGCCGAACGAGCGGCCGTCGCGGCTGTGGGGGCTGTTGTCGCCGAGGACGAAGTAGCACCCATCCGGCACGAGGGAGTAGGCGTCATCTTCGAGGAGGCCGTAGCGGAGGGGGGCCTCGGGGCAGTAGTAGTCGCGGATCATGTCGTTCAGGATGACGCGGCTGGTGTTGTGCATGTCGAGGGCGATGCGGCGGTAGTCGGCATTGAGCAGTGGGCCATCGCCAGCCGATGCGAGGGAGGCGCGGAACCGCTCGATGTCGGCCTGGAGCACCTGGACGCCCGGATTGTCCGGATTCAGGAGGCCGGGCAAGTCATCGGCGCGGCACAAGTCCGCCATGAGCCGGCCGATGTCGACGTCGGTGGGCGATGCGGGATCCAGATACGAGAGCGTGTCCCGAAGCGGGGGCGGCGGATCGAGGACTTCGCCATTCACCTGGATCCGGCCGTCCGCGATGCGGATGCGCTCACCCGGCAGTCCGACCACCCGTTTTACGTAGACTGTCTGGGCGTCGCCGGGCTCGACGGAGCGGAATGCGACGATGTCCCACCGTTTGGGCTCGGCGAAGGGGAGAATGCGGATATTGGAGAACGGGATACGGGGGCCGAAGACGAGCTTGTTGACGAGGATGCGATCGCCTTGCAGGAGGCCGCCGCCATGGAGCGCGGGTTCCATGGAATCGGTGGGCACGACGTAGGACTGCACGAAAAGCCACAGGAAGATGAGGAGGGCGGCGACTACCTTGGCCCAACCGAGGGCAAGGCGCCGCGCGACGCGGCGGTTCGAGTCATCGCGGGGGCCTTGCTCGGGCTTGTTCATGGGCTCGGCGGCAGGGCGCAGCCCGGGGCCAGTTGCGCGCACGGGCGGTCGCCGTCGTGGTTCATGGTGTCGCGTTCCCGGTGCGGCCGAGGGCCGCGAGTTCCTCGATGGCGGAGCCGATCCGATCCCGCTGGGTATCGATGGGCGCGGGATCCTTGGTGTAGGTGCTCACGTCTTCGGTGATCGTATCGGGCACTTCGAGGAGGGCCTCGAACCGCTTCCGTTTCCTCGATGAGAGATCGTCGCCGCGCTCATCGAGCATCCGCTTGAGGATGACGAAGTACTCGTAGTCTTCGATGCCGTCGCGGATCATCTCCCAGCGCATCGAGTCGACGGGGGGATCGAGGTTGGGTTCTTCGCTGCCGGCAGCGGCGGACTCGGGCGGATAGATGAACATGCCGTCCCCGTTGCCATAGGGCGACTTGCCGCCGTAGCGCCATGTCCACGTCATCGGATCTTCGTAGGGATTCTGGGGCCGATCGGGATACACTTGATCGAACGTCCATCGGTTGGCCCGCCAGATGAGAATGCCCTCCATCTTGTACTTCCAGGTTTGCCACAGCCAGGCGCGGAGATCGGTGCCGGGATGATCGATGAAGAGCCCGGGAAACGGCGTCTTGGGCCCGGTGCACACGTACCACCAGAACCGCTCGCCGGCGGCCCGGCGCGCTTCGGCGGCTTCGTGGTCGTAGAAGTTGGGCAAGGGGCACCAGATGTTCGGCCCGCCGATGAGGCCCGGCTCGACTTGTTCGGTAACCATGCGGGGGATGCCGGGTGCGGCGTCCTTCACCCGCTGGAACCCTTTCAGGACGAACTCGTACTCGGACTCCATGGGCTCGTCGAACCAGTACAGAATCATGATGTCGAGCCAGCCTTTCTCGCGGAAGTGCTCTTCGAGCGCCTTGCAGTAGGCGTTGAACGCAAGGTCATATTCCCGGGTTCCCTCCTCAAACCCCTGGATCGACTGGGGTTGGGAGGGATTGTCGTCGAGTCCGGGCAGGTTCCTGAGGCGGTAGGTGCTGAAATGGTGGTGATCGACGCCGTGCTGGATGGCCTTGTCCCAGGCGGCCCAGTCGAATCGGGGCGTGAGAGGGTGGGCCTGGAGCAAGGCGCGGTCGGCGGGATCGAGGTGAGCGCCTTCACCCTCGCCGAGCTTAACCCACTCGACGCTGTAGTCGTCGAGCGGGGCGAAGTCGTACGGGGAGACATGATGGGCGCTGAACGTGTCGAAGTACTTCTCGAGGATCTCGCGCTGCTGCGCAGGATCGGTGACGGCGTGATAGCGGAACACGAGTTTGTCCATCAGGCCGAAGGCGGCCGTACACGTCATTCTATCCGGCAGTTCGAAGTCGTACACCCGGACGCGCAGGGGCACCGACGCCTCGTAGCCGTCGGCCTCGAGACGCACCACGCCTTCATACTCGCCGGCCACGGCGTCGTGGGGCACATGAACGCGGATCCACAGCGGCTGGTTCTCGCCGTCGGGGACATCGATCGGGCCGGCGAAGGGCGGCAACGGATCGGGCCAAAGCGCGACGGCGCCGGCCCGATCGGTTTGGTGCGCGATGTTCACGTATCTGACGCGGAGGATCTCGACGCAGCCGGCGGCGAGCACGGCGCCGTTCGGGCCGGTGAGCGCGCCGGCCTCGGCGAGGAGGTTGCTCAGGCCGTTTCGGGGCGATACGACGAGTTGGACGGCCTCGGCCTCGTTGCGCGCCGCCGACACGGCCACGGCCTTGGCCTTGCGGCTCGGGGCGGGGCGTGTGCGGTTGATCTTCCAGCCCGACGAGGCCCGCCAGAGAACCACCTCGGAGGTCGAGCCGGGCACGCGCTCCCCGTAGGAGGTGTCGAAGATGACGGATTCGGCGTGGCGGTCGGCGGCGACGGCGGACAGGGCCATGGCCGACGCGGCGACGAGAAGCAGTAGTCTGGATCGCATAAGGGTTCTCCGGTTGCACTGTGCGGATACGCGCCCGCGCATGGGCGGATGCCAGTATAGGCAATCGGCCCCGGGATTGTCACATGCCGGAGCGGCGCAATGCCGGAGCGGCGCGAGCCACGCGCTTGCCATGCCCCGCATAGGAACGGGTATACTCCGGGACGGCCCCTCGAACGCGAAGAGCCACGGGGAGTGATTGCATCGCAATGAGTTGGGAAGCGATTTACTGTCTTTGCATCATGGCCGGAGTCCTGGCCGGCTTGGCCGCGAACTTCGCGCCGGACGCGCTGCTGGTGGGCGCGTTGGTGCTGGTGGCCTTGGCCGGTGTGGTGTCGCCGGAGGAGGCCTTCGTTGGATTCTCGAACACGGGCATGCTGACGGTGGGGGCGCTGTTCGTGGTGGCCGGGGCATTGCGGGAGACGGGCGCGCTCGACACGATCGGCTCGTGGGTGCTGGGCCGGGCGAAGTCGGAACGATCGGTGCTGCTCCGGCTGGCCGGATCGGTGACGGCCATGTCAGCATTCCTCAATAACACCCCGATTGTGGCCATGTTCATCCCCATCATCACGGACTGGTGCAAGAAGAACGGGGTTGCGGCGTCGCGGCTGCTGCTGCCGCTGTCGTATCTGTGCATTCTGGGCGGCACCTGCACGCTCATCGGCACCAGCACGAACCTGGTGGTCAACGGCCTGATGGGTGAAGCCGTGCGGACGGATCCGGCACTGGCGGAAGGGCTGCATCCGATGGGGCTGTTCGAACTCGGATACGTAGGGCTGCCCTATGCCGTTGTCGGCACGCTTTATCTGGTGCTTGTCGGGCGCCACCTGTTGCCACGGCGCAAGGATCTGCTGGATCAGTTGGCCGACACGTCGCGCGAGTACCTCGTGAACCTGCTGGTGCAACCGAACTGCCGCCTCCTGGGCAACCGAATCGAGGAGGCGGGACTGCGCCGGTTGCCGGGCCTGTTCCTCATCGAGATCGTACGCGAGGGGCACGTGATCTCGCCCGTGCCGCCCGATCAGATCCTGCGGGCGGGCGACGTGCTCACGTTCACCGGCGTCGTGGGCACCATCGTGGATCTCAAGCGCATTCCGGGGCTGGTGCCTGTCGGCGACGAGGGCTACGAGACGCGCGCCACCCACCGGCGGAATCGGGTGCTGTGCGAGGCGGTGGTGTCGGGCACCTCGCCTTGCCTGGGCAAGACGATCCGGGACGCCGACTTCCGGGCCGCATATAACGCGGCGGTCGTGGCCGTCCACCGCGGCGGCGAACGCCTTCAGGGGAAGATCGGCGATGTCGTGCTGCGTCCCGGCGACACGCTGCTGCTGCAGACGGGGCCCCACTTCGTGCGGGCGAATCGGAACAATCCCGATTTCCTTCTGGCGAGCGGCGTCGAAGAATACCGGCCGGTTCGATACGAGAAGGCGGTGATCGCGCTGGTGTTGCTGGGTGCGTTGATTGCGATGATGGCATCGGGGAAGGTGAAGATCGTCACGGCGGCGTTTCTGGTGGCGGCGCTGATGGTAGTCAGCCGGTGCATCTCGGTGTCCGATGCGCGCAAGACGATCGACTGGCAAACCCTCATCACCATCGCGGCGGCGTTCGGGCTGGGCAAGGCCTTGGTGAATTCGGGCTGTGTGGAGGTGATCGCGCGGTTCGTGGTGGCCGTCACCGGGCAATGGGGCGCGGTGGCCGTGCTGGCGGGCGTATACGCCATGACGAGCCTGTTCACGGAGATCATCACCAACAACGCGGCCGCGGCCCTGGTGTTCCCGTTTGCCGTGGCGATCGCCGGCCAACTGGGGGTGAGTCCGCGGCCTTTCGTGATGGTGGTGGCGTTCGCGGCTTCGGCGAGTTTCATGACGCCCCTGGGCTATCAGACGAATCTGATGGTGTACGGCCCTGGCGGATACCGCTTCACGGACTTCCTGCGCGTCGGATTGCCGCTCAACCTCCTGCTGCTGACGTGCGCGGTATTGCTCGTCCCGCTGGTGTGGCCCTTCTAGAGCATCTTAAGTTGAACTGTAGCCGTTTCTTGCTACTGCGCCTTCAGCAGCCCGCGTTGTGCGCGCTCGCCATAGCGCCGCTATGCCTTCGCGTGTACGCCTTGGCTGCTTCGTGCTCGCTACGCATAAACGGCTACAGTTCAACTTAAAACGCTCTAGCCTACGGCGCGGCCGGCGGGCGCCAGGGATCGGCCTCCTGAAAGGCCTTCAGCATGAACTCCTTCTTGTCCCAGTCCACGCCGATGGCGCCGCCGTCGCCGTAATCGGAGAGGATGAAGCCCCCCTCGGGCGCCGCCCACCGCTCGAGCAGCAGGCGGGCCTCCTCGCGGATGGCCTCGCCGGACGCAAAGGGGAGGGTGTGCTGAATGTCGCAGAGCGACTCGAAGCAGAGGCGTCCCCGGAACCTCTCCCCCACTTCTTCGATGCCGAGCGCACGGGGCTGCTGGAGATTGATGACGTCGAGGCCGATCTCGATGAGACTCTCGATGATGCCGTTCACTTTGCCGCAGGAATGCATCCAGACGTGCCAGCCCAGTTCGCGGCATCGATCGAAGATGCGCTTGTAGCGCGGCTTGAAGAACTCGTCCCACACGGCCGGACTCACGAAGGTGTCGCGCTCGGTGCCCCAATCGTCGGTGAACGAGAATCCGTGGATGCGGTTGCCGTGCCGGGCGTGGATGTTGCGGATGATGGCCAAGTCGTAGTCGACGATGCGATCGGCGAGGATGGCGAGGCGGCCGGGCTCGGTGCAGAGATCCATCAGGGTATTCTCGAATCCGCGCAGGGCGTGCAAGCGCTCGAAGAGGAGCATGAAGATGCCCGTCACGCAGTAGAGATCCTCGGCCCCATCGAAGTAGAGTTCCATTTCCTCGTAGAGCGCGGGATCGTCCGGATCGGGCCACGGAAAGGACGGCAGGGCATCCCAGTCCTGCAGTGGATGCGCCTTGACTTGGCCCATGTTGGCCACCTCGGTGCGTTCCCATGTACACCCCCACTCGTCCAGTGTGCGCCGTTCGGCCGGATCGCCGGTGCCGATCTGACGCCACGCCACGGAACGCACATCGGTCACGCCGAGTTGATCGAAGCGGACGGGCAGGCGATCGGGCCCGTCAAACTCGATGGCACGCCGCACCACCTCATACGAAGTCATCGCCATAGGTGCCTCCTCCCCGCGCTATCGCGTCAACCGCTTCCGCCGGGCCCAGATTCTAATACTAAGTGCACGGTTTGAGGGTGAAGCCCTTTTCCGTCGGAGCCATCCGTCGCTCACCTTGAGCGGC
>JAFGTL010000160.1 GCA_016934125.1 Candidatus Hydrogenedentota bacterium | reverse complement strand
CGTCGTAGATGCTCCGGCTCGCTGCGGGGGGCGGCCCCAGCTCCGCCTCCGAGTCCACCTCGATGGATTCGCACTCGCGCGCCACCGGCCTGCCCATTGTCGTGTCGAGGAAGCCCCCGATCAGCTTCCGCATCGTATCCACTTCCAGCAGGAACGCGTCGTGGCCGTAATCGGACTGGATGTTGCAGTACGTAACATCCTTCTTCTGGCGCCGCAGCGCGTCCACAATCTGTTGGGACTGATAAGGCGGATACAGCCAATCGGACGAGAACGAGAGCACCATGCAGCGCGCCTGGACACGCGCCATGGCCTCGTCCAGGGAGCCATAGGCGGCGGCAATGTCGAAATAGCTGATCGCCTTGGTGATGTAGAGGTAGCTGTTGGCGTCGAAGCGGCCCACGAACTTCTCGCCCTGATAGTCGAGGTAGGTTTCGACGGAGAATTCGCTGCCGAAATCGTAGCGGTACTCGTGCGAACTGCGCAGGCCTCGCCCGAACTTGAGCCGCATCGATTCGTCCGACAAGTACGTGATGTGCGCCAGCATCCGCGCAACCGACAGGCCCTGCCCCGGCTGAGCTTCCCGGCCGTAGTAGTCGCCGCCGGCGAATGCCGGATCCGCCAGGATCGCGTGCCGCCCGACCGCGTCGAAGGCGATGGCCTGGGGCCCCACCAGCGCCGTTGAGGCAATCACGATGGCCGCCTGGAGTCCGTCCGGATACCGCGTCATCCATTCCAGCGCCTGCATGCCGCCCATGGAGCCCCCGGCCACGGCCAACAGCCGCTCGATGCCCAGATGCTCGGTGAGCTGCCGCTGGGCGCGCACCATGTCGCCGACGGTGACGATGGGGAAGGTCAGGCCGTAGGGCTTGCCCGTGGCGGGATTTGTGGACGAGGGGCCCGTCGAGCCCTGGCAGCCGCCGATCACGTTCGAGCAGATAACGAAGTACTTGTCCGTGTCGAATCCCTTGCCGGGGCCGATGAGGGTGTCCCACCATCCGGGCTTGGCCTCGGCGGCGTGGTGGTATCCGGCCGCGTGGGCGTCGCCCGACAAGGCGTGGACGATGAGCACGGCATTGGAGCGCGATTCGTTGAGTTCGCCGTAGGTCTCGTAGGCGAGGGTGATGGGCCCGAGCCGGCGTCCGCAGTCGAGTTCCATCTCGTTGGGCGGCTCGGCGAAGGTGTAGTACTGGGTTTCGACGAGTCCGACTGAGCCTTGCTCAGGCATCGGCGCTAACCGGTGCGCCGGCGTCGGACAGGGGCGCTCTTTTTCAGGGCCTGATCCAGATCGGCGATGATGTCGTCGACGTCTTCGATGCCCACGGCCAACCGGATCAGCGTGTCCGTGATGCCCAGCGCATAGCGCTCTTTCTTGGAGCGATCGTAATAACTCACCGTGGCGGGATGGGTGATGAGCGTCTCCACGCCGCCGAGGCTCGGCGCGATGAAACACAGCTTCAGGTGGTCGAGGAAGCGCTTCGCCTCGGCCATACCGCCCTTGATATCGAATGTCACCACGCCGCCGAACCCGGACATCTGCGCCTTGGCGATGGCGTGATGGGGGTGGCTCTCGAGGCCCGGGTAGTACACGCGCTTGATCCGGGGGTGGGCCTCGAGATAGCGCGCCACGGCCATGGCGGTCGCGTTCTGCGCCGCCACGCGCAACGGGAACGTCTTCAGCCCGCGGAGAAGGAGATAACAGCAGTGGGGATCGATCACCCCGCCGATGGCCTTGTGCAACCCCCGGATCTCGTCCATCAGTTCCTTCCGGCCGAGCACCGCCCCCGCCAGGATGTCGTTGTGGCCGGCCAGGTACTTCGTGGCGCTGTGCAGGACGAGGTCGACGCCGAACTCGAGGGGCCGCTGGTTCACCGGCGTGCTGAATGTCGCGTCGATGAGCGTGAGCACCTTGTGCCGCCGCGCGATCCGGTGGAGGCGTTCGAGATCGAAGATGTTCAGATACGGATTCGTGGGCGACTCGGAGAAAATGAACCGCGTCTTCCGCGTGATCGCGGCCTCAAGTGCGCCGTATTCCCCGAACGGAACGATGGTGCAGTCCACGCCGAACCGCTGAAGGTACGAACTGCAGAACTCGAGTGTCTTCTTGTACGCGTCGTCCGTGATCACGAGGTGGTCGCCGCTCCGCACGAGGGCGAGGATCGTCGTGATGATCGCACTCATGCCCGAGCCGAACACCACGCAATCCTCTGCGCCGCCGAGTGCGGCGAGCCGGCGTTCCGCGACCTGCTCGGTAGGATTGCCGTAGCGCCCGTATTCGAACCGCGCCTTGCCGCCCTTGGTGTACGCCTCGATTTCCTTACTGTCCTTGAAGGCATACGTCGAGGTCTGCACGATGGGCGTCGTGATCGAGTCGGCGTATCGGAGGCGATCCTCACCGGCATGGATCGACTGAGTAGCCAGGCCCTTCTTGGGCGCGTTGCTGTTCCGCTTGTTTGATGTGCTCATAGTGGCGTTCCGTTCCCTGTGTGGGCGCGCATCGAGCATATCAGAACGATCCGGGGCCTGCAATGCCATCTCGGCGTTGCCATCTCCGTTGCGCAGACACGGCCGATCGGCTAGAATCTGTGCAAGACGGGGATCGTTCGGGGAGGGGAGATGGAGTTCAAGCTCGATACGCTCGGCGAGCATCCGACGCTGTTCTCGGCGGGGCACGAGGGGATCGTGTTCCAGCCGGGCGCGGTGGTGGCGGATCGGTTCGAGATCGTGGCGCCCATCGGCGGGGGCGGCATGGGCATTGTCTACAAGGTTACCGATCGCCTGATGGGCGGCCAGGCCAAGGCGCTCAAAGTCATTCTCCCGTCGTTGATGAAGAGCGAGCGCGCCCAGGAACGCTTCGTCCGGGAGGCCCTCGTCGCCCAGCAGTTGTCGCATCCCAACATTGTCACCTCCT
>JAFGTL010000159.1 GCA_016934125.1 Candidatus Hydrogenedentota bacterium | reverse complement strand
GGACGGTTCCGAGGTTGGTCGGCGTCGTTGAGCCCTGCTGAGTTACAGAGACGACGCCGTCGGAACCGATGCTGATTTCGCTGTAGTCGGTTGGGATGGTGATGCCGGGCGACAAGGGGTAACCGTCGACGGTGACGAGGGTGCCGTTCTGATCGATCCGGAAGCTGCCGTCCCGGGTGTAGGCGGTGGTGCCGTCGGGCAGGTCGACCTGGAAGAAGCCGTCGCCCTCGATGACGAGGTCGAGGGGGTTGCCGGTCTGGATGAAGTTGCCTTGGGTGAAGATCTTGGCAATCGAGGCGGGGCGCACGCCGTGGCCGACCTGGATGCCTTCGGGGATCGTGTTGCCGGCGGCGGTCTCGGTGCCCGCGGGCTTGAGCGTCTCGTAGAGGAGGTCCTGGAAGTTGACGCGGCTCTTCTTGAAGCCCGTGGTGTTGACGTTTGCGAGGTTGTTCGCAATGGTGTCCACGTTAAGCTGTTGGCCGATCATGCCCGTGGCTGCGGTGAACAGTGCGCGGATCATGCCAAGTCCTCCTGCTAGACGGGAGCGCCGACCTCGTTGATCAGGCGGCTCATGGTCTCGTCGAACACGTTTATTACACGCTGGTTAGCGGAATAGGCACGCAGTCCAAGCGTCATTTTCGCCATCTCAGCGGCCACTTGGACGTTGGACATTTCGAGGGAATTCGGGGCAACCTCGGTGTCGGTAGCCGCGGACGAGCGGGCGCGGGCCTGGTCGGATGCGCTATAGAGGGTGTGGCCCTGCCGGGAGAGCATGTGGGGGTCTTCGAACTCGGTGATACGCAGCACGCCGGCCGGCTGGCCGTCGACGGAGACGAGGCCGGACCGCCCGATCTCGACGGTGCCGCCGGCAACGTCGATGGCGCCGCCCAGACCCAGAACCTTGTAGCCTTCGGCGGTGGCGAGTTGTCCGTCCGCGTCGATGCTGAATTGCCCGCTCCGGGTGAACCGTTCGCCCTGTGGCGTATCGACGCTGAGGAAACCAGGCCCGATGAGGGCGACGTTGAGGGGGTCGCCGGTTATGGTGATGGGGCCGCCGCGGAGGTCGGTGAAGGTCTCGGTGGTGACGAGGCCACCGCCGGGGCCCGGGTCGGCATTGAGACTGTTGGCGTGGCGCAACTGGCTCAGCAGGACCGAATAGAATCCTTCCTGGACAGTGTCCTGGCCTCGGAAGCCGGGGGTGGGCGCGTTGGCGACGTTGTTGGCGATGACGGCGAGCCGATCTTCGACGGCGATCATGCCTGCGGCCGCGGCATAGAGCCCTTGGATCATCCCATGTCTCCCTCGATCCCAGCCTGGTAAGTCCGGGGGCCGCCGCACCCTCTGCGGCGGCACCCCGCTTCATCGCCCGAAAGCGCTTAATTCGGCAAGCCCGGCGGACACTACCCAGCGACGGGAGGGAACGGGATTTTGGGGCCGTTCCACTTGGCCGGGCCAGCCAGTTTTGAGGGTAAACCTACGCGAGCGCAGATTCGCCACGCGGGGAAGGGTGCAAAGGCTGTGCCACGAGCGGAAGACCGGCGGAAGTAATTGACCTAAAATGGCTTACATTCGTGCAGCAAGGTGGCCCAGCTTGATGGGAGGGAGTAATTCTTGCCGTGACCGGGAAGTTTCTGCACGGCACATCGGGCCGATAGAGCCTGGGGCACCCGGGGCGAGCGCTACGGTGAGTCGGGGCCGTCGGGAGCGTCGGCGCCGAAGATGTTGAGGATGCGGGCCGCCTCGTCGGTACGGCCGAGGGCGTGGGCGAGTTCACGGAGGTTGTCGCGGGCGGACTGCAGGTTGGGGTCGAAATGGAGGGCGGTGATGCAGTGCTTCCAGGCCTCGTCGACGCGGCCGATGGCGTGGAGGGTGGCGGCGACGTTGTTGTGGAACAGGGCTTCCTGCTCCCACAGGGCGATGGCGGCGGCGAACTCGGCGGCCGCCTCGTTGTGGCGGCCTTCGGCGAAAAAGGCCTCGCCGCGGGCATTGGCGGCGCGCGCTTGGCGCAGACGTTCCTGGCGGGCCTCGCCCCAAGCGCCCGGCGTGGGCGGCCGGCGGCGCGCCCTGACCACCCAGGCGTCGATGTCGCCCAGGGCGCCGATATCGCCGGGCACCGTGTCGGTTTCGCTGAGGTGAGGGCCCTCTCCCCCGCTTCGCTGCTGGGGGCGCGCTTCGACAAGCAGCAAGTCACTGCGGGACAGAGACATGCGCAGGCCCTGGTATGAGTGTTGGCCGCCCGGGACGGTGGCATCGGCGGCGTTCCGGGCTGGGGCCCAGGCACCGGCCGCGCAAGCGTCCTGGGCCTCGACGGCGCCGCCGTGGATGAAGAGGGCGACCAGGGTGCCATCCGGGGCAAGTGCGCGGCCCGCGGTGGCGAGGACATGCTCGACGGCTTCGGTAGCAGGTACGGGGTCGGCAAGGACGAGCACAGGACAGGAGGCGGCGGGAAGCGCGGCGAGTGCCTCTTGGCTCGAGACGGCCACATGACGTTCGGGCTCGAGGTACTGGAGGCGGGCGGCCACGTACGGGGCGGCCACGCCGGCCACGGTGACAGGGCCGGGGCAATCGGCGGCGGCGCGAGCCAAGGCCGGCTCATACTCGGGCCACCGGACGGGGGCGGGCACGGAATCCCGGCCTCGCTCGGCCAAGTGAAGGATGAGTGAGCAGAGGCGGTCGGTGGCCTTCCCGTCGTTGAGGTGGCTGAACCGGCGGGCCGTGGCGGGCCGTTTCGCGAGGAAGGCCTCGCGGGTGTCGGCGTCGAGGAGGGCGGCCTCGACGGCCGGGGCGATGGCGTCGGGTGTACGGGCATGGATCACGGCGTCGGAATCGAGGAACAGGCGGCCGATCCCTTCGTCGAACACGGCCTGGGCGAATTCGTCGATGACGCAGTTGACGACGGGCTTTCCGCCGAGGATGGCTTCGATGCCGAGATTGGACTGGCAGCACACGATGAGGTCGGAGGCGTGGACGGAGCAGATCGAGGAGGTGTAGATGTCGATACAGGCCGACGGAAGGCCGACATCGCGTGCGCGGTTTTCGAGGTCGCTGGGCGCGTCGGCGTCGTTGGGATGGGGGCGGAGCACGAACTGCCAGTCGGGATGGCGCCGGGCGAGATCGGCAAAGGCGTGGAGCACGGCGTTGGTGATGCGGTGGACGTAGCCGGGGTTGGCGGCACTGACGCGGGAGAATCGATGGGTATAGGTGAGCGCATAGGTGATGACGGGGCGCGCGGGATCGAGTTTGAGGTTGGCGCAGGCCTCGGCGCGCTGGCCGGCCCGGGGCGGGCGGCAGAAGGGATCCCACTCGAAGTTGCCGGTGACGGCAATGCGGTCGCGGGGCACGCCGAGGGACTCGAACAGGGCGGCGGCCGGCTCGCTGAATACGGCGATGTAGTCGGCACACGAGGGGCCGCTGAGGTTGATGGCGTTAAGGGCGCCGTAGGGATAGCCGTGGAGGGTGTGGAGGGTGGGGATGCCGAGCCGTTGTGCGGCGGCGATCAGGGTGCGGGTGTCGCGGGAGATGTCCTGTTGGACGATGAGGAGGCGGAGGTCGGTTCGGCTGGCACAGTTGAGCAGGGCGTCGATCATGACGATCTCGGGGAGGAAGTCGCGGCCGGCGAGGGTGGCGACTTCCCCGGCGAAGCGTTCCCAGGTATCCGGATCGCCGGCGTACTGTTGCCAACCGGCCTGCATGGGGGCGGAGCGCATCTCGGCGGCGACGCGGGCGGCCCGCTGTTCGGCTTCGGCGGCGACGCGGACACGGTCTTCTTCGGTGAAGAACTCGAGGAACCGTGTGGCGTGGACGCCGCGGGATTCGTAGAAGGGGAGCACGGCGTCGTGGTAGTTGATGATCTCGAGGTCGGCGCGATCGAGGAGGGCGTGTGCGAGCATGTCGGCGCCGCGGGTGAGGGTGATGAGCACGGCGGGCTTCATGGGTTCCTCCGCGGGAACCGAGGGCCGGCCGGGCATGTCGGCTGGGTGTGTATGACGAGTCCCCCGTCCATGATGCGCGACGCACAACGTTATCGGCGACACCGCGGGGATCTTAGGGCAATCGGCGGCCGGGTGCAAGCCGGTTTGGTTCGTCTATAATGGCGTTTACACCCGCACGGAAAGGCAGAGAAATGGCCAGGGAAGACAAGGGGCGGTTACGGAAGCGGCTTCTGGCGGCGCGGCGAGCGCTTTCGCCTGAGGAGTGGCGTGCGCGTTCGGAGG
>JAFGTL010000158.1 GCA_016934125.1 Candidatus Hydrogenedentota bacterium | reverse complement strand
ATCGCCGGCCAGGTGCCGGGCGAGCACCTTGATCGCGACGGTGCGCTGCAGGGAGCGATCCTGGGCCTTGTACACCACCCCCATGCCGCCGCGGCCGAGTTCCTCCTGGATCTCGTAGTTCCCGAGCGTCGCGCCCACCAAAGAAGTCGATTCCGGCATCGTCTGCGTACCCCCGTTGCTAGAGATTCACGGCACCTTATCTGAGACGCGCAGGCTCCCTCACTGGCTCGTCGTCATGGCTCCCCTCGATTCGGCTCTTACCACACGGAAACCGAGATCCCCATGTGTCTTTTCAGGACTGCGAGCGTCGCGACTTGCCGCACGGCACCACCACGGCGAATCGTCCCAGCTTCCTCCGCGAATGACGCGATCAGAACCGGTGCTCGGCCCCGGCGGATCTGTGTTCACCGTCCGGAGATAGTAGCCTGGATCAAACCAATCCGCACACCATTCGTGTACATTGCCTATCATATCGTGAAGCCCGAAGGCGTTGCCTGGAAAGCTCCCGACGGGGGCCGTAAGGCCGTGGCCGTCCGTCACGTTGGCCACCGGCCAATCGAAGTCGAACATGGAATCGCCCGTCAAATCTGCACCGTTGGCATGGTTGCCCGTCAACGCATCGTCATCGCCCCAGTAGTTGATCGTGTCTGTGCCCGCCCTGCAGGCGTACTCCCATTGCGCCTCCGTCGGCAGCACGAACGTGTCACCGGTTTTCTCGGATAGCCAGCGGCAGAAGCCTCTCGCATCATGCCAGGAGACGAACATCACCGGTTGATTATCGTGGTTGAAATCGTGCCCTTTGATCGGAAGGGTGACATGATCCGGCCTGAACTGCCGGAACTCAGCGTTCGTAACCTCGTGCTTCCCCATCCAGAATCCTTCTGAAATGGCCACCTGATGTCGAGGGACTTGCGACTGGAAGCGTCCCACTCTTGTGCCGTACCTCGACTCGAGTTCGCTTGGACTGAGTTTCGATCCCATCATGAACGTGCCGGGCGGAATCCACACCAATTCCATGCTCACTCCGCCGCCGAGGCCGACCTTCGAGATTGCGCCGGGCTTCGGAGTGGCGCCTGCGCGGGGCGCGGGGCGGGTGTCCGAACTCGGGGGCGCTTCGCGAGAAGGCTCGGTAAACACGACACGAAACCCGTTGCCATAGCCCCCGCCTCCCGGAGGATCGCAGCCGCGCTGCGCGCAGCGGCAGGCCCCGGGATCGTTATTCCACGATCCGCTGCGTAGAACGCGTTTCTCGCCGGAGGAAGGGCCTTGGGGATCGCGCTCCGGACTGTTCCCGTAGTAGCCCTCGTCATACCAGTCCTGGCACCATTCCCACACATTGCCGTGCATGTCGTGCAAGCCCCATCCATTGGCAGAGTACGCGCCCACCGGGGCCGTCTTGTCGTGCCCGTCATCATGAGCCTTGTCCTGCCGAGGGAAGCCGTTCGTGTTGGAGCGATCACAGTAGTTGGCGAAACGGGACAAGTCGGCTGGCGAATCACCGAAGTGAAACGGCGTCGTCGCGCCCGCGCGGCACGCATACTCCCACTCCGCCTCCGTGGGCAGCCGGACTCCGCCCTCCCCGCGCGCGTTCAGCCTCTCGATGAACTCCTGGCAGTCATTCCACGTCACACTGTCCACAGGCAGGGCCGTGTCGCCTTTGAAATGCGAGGGATGGCCGCCCATCACTCCCTGCCACTGCGCCTGGGTAACCTCGTGTCTGCCCATCCAGAAGCCCTGCGTGATTGTCACTTGGTGTTGCGGTCCTTCGTCGTCGCTACGGCCTTCTTCGTCGCTGGGGCTGCCCATCATGAATGTCCCTGGCGGAACCCACACACACTCGATGCCTGCGAAGGTGCGCACTTCACCCGACTTGGGGCTGGGGCTTGTCTTGGCGCCCCGCTTGTCGGCGGCGCCCTCTTCAATGGGCCGAATCCGGATGTTCTTGTAGCAAGTGGTGCCGAGGAAGCCTTGCAGCATCACGGGGCCCGGCTCCGAAGGCTCGCCAGGAAGGAGGAGATACTCGGAATGCTCGCCGAAACAAGGCCCCAACGGCGCATTCTCATGGATGAGCCGTCCATTGAGACGCGCCGTGAGGACATCTCCTTCGACGAGCAGTTCCAGGTGGTTCCATTGGCCTGCCGGCTCCTGTGCCGACACGAGCGGATGATGCTGTCCAACCATGGAGCCATCGCGCCATTCGAAGTCTGGGGCGGCCTTTGGCCCGAGAATCTGGATCTCCACATTCCGGCGCAACCACACACCGCCGTCGCCGTCCTCCGTGACTTTGTAATCCAACTCCAACTCGAAGTCTTTCCACTCCCGTACGGTTCGCATTATGCTCGGCTCGCCGGGTGGCGTAACCATGGCCCCATCCTCGATCAACCAGGGCGCATGCGTGGGATACTGCTTGGCATTCGCGAAGCCCGTCCATCCGGAGAAGTCCTTGCCGTTGAACAGGAGAATCCATGGCTCTTCCGGGCCCCGAGTAGAGTGTCTATGCAGTCCCAGGGTCGCAGCTATGGCAGCCAACACCAGGAAAACGCCGGCCGCCGCCAACAAGGCCCACCGCTTCGGGCTCGCAAGGGGCGCCCTCTGCTTCCCAGGTGGTTCACCCGGAGTCGATTGCGGTGCCGGAGTCTCCTTGGGAGAAGAGATGGGCTTGCTCGAATCAGCATCGGGTGGGGGCGTAACCCTCTGACTCTCGCCCCGCGGGGCCTCAGGCTGCTGCGCCGAACCCGCGCCGGGCCAGTGTTTGAGTCCGGCGGCAGCCGGCTCGTGAAGCATCGTGCGCAAGTCGGCACACAGCGCCTCGGCCGTCAGGTAGCGGTAGTTCGGCTGCCGGGCCGTCATCTTCCCGACGAGCTTGACGACGGGCTCCGGCACACGTGACGTGAGATACACCGTCGGAAAGGGCTGATGGACGATCTGATACATGAGGGCCACGGGTGTGTCGGCGTCGTAGGGCGGCCGCCCGGCCAGCAGTTCGTAAAGCGTGACGCCGAGGGAGTAGATGTCGCTTCGGGCGTCCACCGGCTGGCCCTGGATTTGCTCGGGCGACATGTAGAGCGGGGTGCCGAGCCGGGCGCCCTCCGCCGTGAGATCGGTGCCGCTCTGCAGCGCCTTGGCAAGCCCGAAGTCCATCACCTTGGCCCGGCCTTGCTCGTCGAGCATGATGTTGTGCGGCTTGATATCGCGATGGATGAT
>JAFGTL010000157.1 GCA_016934125.1 Candidatus Hydrogenedentota bacterium | reverse complement strand
ATCATCCATCGCGATATCAAGCCGCACAACATCATGCTCGACGAGCAAGGCCGGGCCAAGGTGATGGACTTCGGGCTTGCCAAGGCGGTGCAGAGCGGCACCGATCTCACGGCCGAGGGCGCCCGGCTCGGCACCCCGCTGTACATGTCGCCCGAGCAAATCCAGGGCCAACCGGTGGACGCCCGCAGCGACATCTACTCCCTCGGCGTCACGCTCTACGAACTCTTGGCAGGCCGGCCGCCGTTCGACGCCGATACACCCGTGGCCCTCATGTATCAGATCGTCCATCAGCCCTTTCCGACGGTGTATCTCACGTCGCGCGTGCCGGAGCCCATCGTCAGGCTCGTCGGGAAGATGACGGCGCGGCAGCCCGGCTACCGCTACCTCTCCGCTGAGGCGCTGTGCGCGGATCTCCGCGCCCTGCTCCAGGAACCCGCCGCGGCCGGACTCAAACACTGGCCCGGCGCGGCCGCGCCTCCCCCTCGGCCATCCTCGAGCACCCCGCCACCGCCCCCGGCATCACGAACAACGCCCCCATCCGCCCCCCGCGGCGGCGGGCGTGTCAGTCCGCCGGAACCCGCTGCCTCGACATTCACGCCTCGCCGCGTCGCCATCGTCGCCCTGGCCGTGCTGGTTGCAGTCGCCCTGCTGGCGGCGGCTGTATCCTGGCTTCGCGCCGGGCCCGAAGCCGGCACTCAGGCCATCGCCGGCGTGTGGGACTGGCCGTGGGGGTTCCCCGTCACCATCTACGACAACGGCACCTTCATCTGCGAGATATCGGGACGTCTCCAGGTGACGGCTCCCCAGCAGGGCGTCGTTCACACGGACTGGGCGGGAGGAAGATTCAAAGACGACCTTACGGTGAATGAGGCCGGCACCGTGCTCGAGGGTACGGGCTCGGAAGGCGAGCCGATCCGGGGCGAACGGCAGAGCCCCCCTGCAGGGCGCAAACCCGGCGCCGAGTGGGCGCTTCAGGATTTCACCGGCGACTGGAACTGGTTCGAGATGGGGATACTGACAGGCACCACGCGCATCTGCTCGGACGGGACAACCGCGTTCTCTTCCCTTGTGATGACTGTCGAGGATGTGGACGAGCCGGCTGGCCGCTATCGCATGAACTGGGAACCCTACGGTCT
The DNA here is from genome assembly GCA_016934125.1 of Candidatus Hydrogenedentota bacterium. Lineage (GTDB taxonomy): Bacteria > Hydrogenedentota > Hydrogenedentia > Hydrogenedentales > SLHB01 > JAFGTL01. The sequence continues at coordinate 4,435 of JAFGTL010000157.1, read as the reverse complement.
TACCGTCTGGGTGTCGCCAAACGAGTCCGGCCAACTCCTCATGGGCACCTGGCAGAACGGCGACACCTTCACCGCCAAGAGAATCTCGGCGGCGCCGGACATGCGCGCCGAGTAGTGGCCCTGCATCCCTTGTTCGACGCTGACGTGTCCGCTAACATGGCACCACACTTGGCCTGCGCTGAGAGGCCGCCGGCCGGTAACCGGGAGAACAACCGAATGCAGTGTATCGAGCCCAATCACGTAGCCTTCATGTTGTGTGCGGCCTTCGCCTTCGTGCTGGCGGCTTCGGTGGCCGCGGGCGCTGCCGCACCGGAGACAGCCTCCATGCAAACCATCGAGCCCATCCAACTGCCCGAGGGGTTCTTCCCCATCCTTCCCTGGGATCCGCAGCACGGGTGGCGGAAACCCTATGCCGATCAGAAGCACGGCATTGAGAGCATCGCCGAATGCGCGTTCACTATGGCCGGCTTCGTCCAGGCCCGCGATCTGCCTATCTGCGAGAAACTCGGCCTCAAGGCCATCATGTTCGGCGAGAACGGCCCGATCTCCCGCGAAGAGTGGGCTGTTCTGTCAGACGACGAGATCGACGCGCGCATCAAGGCCCTCGTCGAGGAGTCCGGCGACAGCGATGCCATCCTCGGCTACTACCTCGTCGACGAGCCCGGCGTCGAGTTGTTCCCCGCCCTCGGCAAGGGCGTCGCCGCCGTCAAGAAGTACGCCCCCGGCAAACTCGCCTACATCAACCTCTTCCCCAACTACGCCACCATCGGCGCGCCCGACAAGTCCCAGCTCGGCACCGAGAGCTACACCGAATACCTCGAACGCTTCGTCAACGAAGTCCGCCCCCAGTTCCTCAGCTACGATAACTACATGATCCAGTACTCCATGGACACCCAAAACCCGGGCCCTGCCGCCCGCTACTATACCAACCTCATCGAAGTGCGCCGCGTCGCCCTCAAGTACGGCCTACCCTTCTGGCACATCGTGTCCTCAAACCAGATCCGGCCCAACACCACCATCCCGTCGCCCGCCAATCTCGCCTTTCAGGCCTACACCTCCCTGGCCGCCGGCGCCCAGAGCGTCACGTGGTATACGTACTACTCCCGCGGCTACGGCTACGCACCCATCGACGAGCACGGTGACAAGTCAACCACCTGGCGCTACCTCCAGATGATCAACCGCCAGATGCAGATCCTCGGCCCTATCATGAACCGCCTCGAATCCACCGGCGTCTTTTTCACCGCGCCCGCGCCCGTCGAGTCCCTGCCCCTGTTGCCCGGCGAGTTGGTTGAGGCCGTCGAGTGCGAAGCGCCCGTCATGATTGGCGAATTCCGCGCCGACGACGGCGCCCGCTATCTCATGGCCGTCAACCTGAGCATGGAGCGTTCGGTAAAGATCGGGCTGACCTTGGCGAAACCGTATCAGGGAGGGAACGCCGTGTCGGCCGAGGACGCGCGGCTTCTCCCCATGAACCCGAAGGGTGGCCTCTGGCTTGTGGCCGGGCAGGGCGTGCTCATCCGCCTCGAATAGCGTGCCGGCCCCGCGGCCCGAAACGCCTCTACCGTCGCGATGCGCACAACCCGAAGACGAAGGAGAGTCAGATGAAGTCCGTGACGTTGATCGCCTTGGCCGCGCTGCTCCTGGTGCCCGTGCTCGCAGGCGCAGCCGAACAGGCGCCTGTCTTTGTGTTGGAGTCCTTCGACAGTCCGTCCTTGCCCGAGACAGTCGTGCTCAACGACGTCAAGGCCCGGCTCGTCAGACGTGACGGTGGGCGCGCGCTCGACGTCCGGTTTCCCAAGAGCGAACGGCCCGGCGTTCGCTTCGCGCCTCGACAGGGGGTGTGGGACTGGAGTCCCTACGAGGGCGTCGCCATCGATATCCACAACCCCGGCCGCGAGCCCGTACAGGTGTTCCTTCGCGTCGACAGCCGCGCCCCCGACGGCAAACGTCTTGTCGGGCGTTGCCAGCGTGTCCTACCGCCGAAACAAACCACCACCGCGCAGCTCCTCTTCACGAACGGCGGCGCTGGCCAGTTTGACGGGCTCCGCGCCATCCCCTTCTACGGCATCGTCTCGAAACACGGCAGTAGCATCGGCGGGTTCGCCATCGAGTTCCCCGCCATCACCGCCCTCAACATCTACCAGAACCGCCCCGAGCGCAAGTCGCGTCTCATCATTGACAATATCCGGCTGTTCCCCCCCGGCCACGTCCTCGGCCAGGTGGTTCCCTTTCCCTTCGTCGATCGTTTCGGCCAACTGATTCCAAAAGAATGGCCCGGCAAGATCCACGACGAGGCCGAGTTGGCCGCCTGCCTCGAGCAGGAACATGCCGCGCTGAGCGCCGCCCCGCAACTCCCCGGACGCGACGAGCTCGGCGGGTGGGCCGACGGCCCCCAACTCGAGGCCACCGGCTGGTTTCGAACCGAACGAGTCGACGGCAAATGGTGGCTCGTCACCCCCAAGGGGCACCTCTTCTTCTCTGTCGGGATGAATTGCGTCCGCACGGGCGACAGCACGCGTGTCGCCGGCCGGGAACACTGGTTCGCCTGGGTGCCCGAGTCCGCCGAGAACGTCTCGTTTCACCGCGAGAACCTGGCCCGCAAGATTGGCGGGGACTGGAGGGATCCATGGCGCGATCTCGTCTACGCCCGCCTCAAATCCTGGGGATACAACACGATCGGCAACTGGAGCGATCGCGCCATCATCGACGCCAGCCCCATCCCGCACACCGCCAGCGCCGTTGTCCATGATGTGTGCCGCCGCATCGAGGGCAGCGAAGGCTTCTGGGGGAAAATGGCCGACGTGTACGATCCCGACTTCGTCCCCAAAGTCGACGGCCGCGTGGCCCAACTCGTCGCCCCGTTCGCCGACAAGCCGCTCTGTATCGGCTATTTCATCGACAATGAGATCGCCTGGGAGAGCATCGCCCCCGGCACCCTGGCCAGTCCGCCCGAACAGCCCGCCCGCATCGTTCTCATCGAGCGCCTCAAGCAGAAGTATCCTTCCATCGCCGAACTCAACAAGGCCTGGGACACCGATGCGGCCGGCTGGGACGAACTGCGCGCCCCCGCCGCCCCGAACGCCGTCTGCACCGCCGACACCGACGCCTTCGTCTACGCGTTCGCCCGCCACTACTTCGAGACGATGGCCGCCGCCCTGCACAAGCATGCCCCCAACCAACTCTATCTCGGCTGCCGGTTCCAGATGATTGCCCCGGATCCCGTCGTCCGGGCATGCGCCGAAAACGTCGACGTCGTCAGCTTCAACCGCTACAGCCGCTTCATGCGGCCCGAAGAGTGGAGCGGCGAGAACGATCTCGGCAAACCCATTCTCGTCGGCGAATACCACTTCGGATCCGACGATCGCAACATGTTCCATCCCGGCATCGTCGCCGCGCCTACCCAGGCCGAACGCGCCGAGGGCTTCATGGAATTCGTCCGCAGCGTCGTCGATTGCCCGGCCTTTGTGGGCTGCCACTGGTTCCAGTTCATCGATCAGCCCATCACCGGCCGCACCGGCGATGGCGAGAACTTCAACGTAGGTTTCGTTGACGTCTGCGACAATCCCTATCCCGAGATGGTGGACGCGGCCCGCACCGTCTACTCGGAAGTCTACGAGCGTCGGTTTGGCGCCCCGGCCCGATAGCCAGCCTTTCCCCGGCCGTTTCGGAGTGGGGGAGACGGCCTACTGCTGCTGGCGCTGTTGCTGGCGTTGCTGCCGCCGCTTCCTCGCCGGCTCCGATTCCCGCCACCGAATCAGGAGCGGATCGTCCTCCGCCGGCCCGGGCAGGCCCTCCAGGATTCGCTCGAACCGCTGCCGCGCCGCCGCAACGTCCGGCTTTTCGGAATCCGTCACGTCCGCATACCCCGCCCCGTCCCGGCTCGCGCCGCAGTCGAAGAACCGGCCGTCCCCCTCGAGGAGCCATCGCTTGTCGCGCAGCATCCGTTTGTCCGCCAGGTAACTGAAGATCCACTCCCGCTCTTCATACGGATCGCCCCGCAGCAACGGCGCAAAGCTCCCGCCGTCCACGGCGTATCCGTCCGGCAACTGCGCCCCGGCGAACTCGGCCAGCGTCGGGAGCATGTCCGAGAAATCCACCAGTTCCTTGCGCGCTCCGAGCCGCTTCACGTGGCCCGGCCCGTTCACGATCATCGGCACCCGGCATCCCGCTTCCGTAACCGTGCCCTTCCCCGCGCCGCCCGTGCCGTTATCTGTCGTGAAGAACAGGACGGTGTCATCGCGCAGCCCGGCCTCATCCAGGGCCGCCACGATCCGCCCCACCAGCTTGTCCATGTACTCTACATTCGCGCCGAAGTTCGCCCGATCATTGTGCTGGCGCGGCTCGCCCTCCTTCCAGGTGTCCGGCGTCGGGTAGAACGGCCCGTGCGTCAGGCACATCGGATAGTACAGGAAGAAGGGCTCGTCCTTGTGCCGCT
>JAFGTL010000156.1 GCA_016934125.1 Candidatus Hydrogenedentota bacterium | reverse complement strand
TGGCGCTACATCCGCTACAGCGACGGCACGGAAGAGCTCTACGACCACGACAACGACGAACTCGAATGGGATAACCTCGCCAGCGATCCCGCGTTCGCCGCCGCGAAGGCCGGCCTTGCCCGATGGCTCCCCGCCACCAACGCCGAACCAAGCCCCTACGAGATAAACCGGAAGAAGAAGGGGTAGGGTGAGCGGGCAGGATGCGCCGGCCCTTCAGGCCTTGGGCATGGGGCGGGCACTCAACTCAGGGCGCCGGCCTCGTCACGCGGAGCGCGTGACGCGCCCTCTGCCCTGGGCTGTTATGTGTACGCCCTTCGGGCGCGTCGCCACGACTCGCAGGCGCCACGATTCCGGCGCGGCGCCCCTCGGGCACGCAGGAGGGGCGCGGTCAGGAAACCGCGCCCCAACGGGAGTGATGCGGCGCATCCTTCGGCGCCAAGCCTAAGGGACGGATGCCGGGCGAAATCCCGCGACATGTCCAAAGCGCGAGAGTCTGGGCACTCCCAGACTCCCTCGGCGCGACTGCGTGTCCCGGATTTCGCACAGCCCTTCCGAGCGGAGGATCAGTTCGAGTTCGTCTGGTTACGGTTATGCCGCGCCGTGTCAGTCTGTGTGCGTCCGTGCCCGTCCGTGTTCCACGCGCGGCACCCGTCAGCGGCGCCTCCGGAGCCGCGCAGAACGCGGGGCGGCACGCTCGTTCTCGTTGTGGTGCGGGCTCCTGGCAATCAGTCCTCGCACGAGCAGGCGGCCTGCACTGCGTCAGACAGGAACTCGTCTTCGTCGAAGCTCTCGATCTTCGGGGGAACGTACTCATCCATCGTTACGCCTCCTGTATCCAATCCACCAGCCGGCACCCAGGCCCCGCGCCGCCTTGCCGGACTATTCGTCCTTCTCAGCATCTCCGCCTCTTGAATTCCGTTGCCAGCCCACCTCGTTTTTCTCACGCCCCCACCACTCAGCCTCCTCGGAAGTGAACGTGCGTGTCCCGAACACGCGCTTCCCGTCCTTGTGAACGGCCATCACAATGGTGTCGAGTGTCGTCCCTGGCGCGTACGTGTACGATAATTCGAGAGGAGAGGCGTTCATGATCGCGCACAGGGCATAGCGGGCCGGCACGTTGTCGAGCGACAGGGTGATGACTTTCTCTTCGGTGAACGCCGCTGGCGGACTCTTAGCGGCGTCGAGGTCGGACAGCGTGATGTACAGGCCATAATCCGTTGCCTTGACGCCGTTTATGGCGATGGCCAGAGCTTTGAGCGCTTCCCAGGTGGAGGCCTTTTCGACGTGAAGGGAGATGGGCACATCGAGGTTCGTGAGGATCTCGTCCGGGCTGCGCTTCTTCGGCACAATGCAGGTGTTTCCAAGGATAGTCTGCACCTCCAGCAGTCCTCGGCTTAGTTCCACGAGATCGTCGAGGCAGTGCTTGAGCGTTTCGTTCTTCTTGACGCAGTGCGTGACAGAGAACGGCGATTCCTCAAGGGCCTCCTCCGTCGAACGCCCATCTAGCGGGTGCGTTTCGAAGCTCACCGGCGCGTCGAAGGCGCGGAGCGCTTGGCCTACGGCGGCTGTCAAACACGTCTGAGCCGAGGGGCTGCCGCTTCGCTCGAGGGCACGCACGTCTTCCGGCGCCTTCACCGGGGGCACCGGCCATGCCCCGACGCTCACGGCCAGAAAGGCAACCGCACTCAGTCCACGTCGCCATGCCGAGTCGTTCATCCTCATTCTCGCTCCCTCCCTTTTCGCCAGACAGACCACACGGAGGACGCGAGCAATGCGAAGGCCAGTCCGAGAAGGCCGATGGCCCGCACCACCGTCTTGCCAGCGGCCTGCTTGGCGGGCTCGGGCATGGGCCTGGTGTCGGCCCCGGGCTTGGCGTCCGGCCCAATCGCCGTCGGCGAAGTCCCGCCGCCGGGCCTCGGCAATGGGGCGCCCGGGGACGCGACGGATTCGTCTTCGGAGGGCAGCGCCAGAAACGTCGCTTCGGTGGTTTGGTTCAACTGCCTGTCAACGCGCGGCTTAGCCCGCCGGGCGAGTTCCGCCGCCACGTCCGGATCGCCCATGTGTACACCAAACCCGCCTGTGCCGGCGGCCGCCTCGCGGGCGTGCTCTTCGTAGAGCATGGCGAGCCCTGTCAGGGCCGCGTTGCGTTGCTGGGCCAAGGCGGGCCCGAGGGCCTCCCGTTCCTCCTCGGTGAGTTGCTCGCCGAGCCCGCGCAACCGCATGTAGTGCGATTCGGCCCGGGCCGGATGGCCCGTCTTGCCGTACATGTAGCCCAGGTGCGAATGGGCGTACAGCACGCGTTCGTTCACCTTTGGCGCCTCGTCGACCACGCGCTCGTAGCACGCGCAGGCCCGGTCCCAATGGCTGTAGTCGCCGGGGGCTTCGGGTGGGGTGCGGACGTGGAGGGCGCCGAGGTTTGACAGCACCTCGAGGCGAATCTGCCAGGCCAGTTCGACTTCCCGCAGCACCTCCTCGTAGAGCTGGATGCCCGTGTCGACGCGGGCCCGCTCGGGCTGGGTGCGGGACGACATGACTTCGTGGTAGTAGGCGTCGGCCTTTTCGAGCAGAGCCAGTTGCTCGTCTTCGCTCAGTGCGCCCATCAGCAAACACCCGCATACGAGACACGCCACGCTCTTCATGCCTGCACCCTCGTGTCGCGAAACGCCGCGCCGCCAACCGCCCCGGCGCATGATGGCCCCGCATGAGCCCCGGCCCCATGGAGAACTCACAATGCTAGGATGGCACATGTTGCGTGACTTGTCAAGGCCCTTCGCGGCCCCGCGCTGGCCGCGACGCGCGCTGCCCGCGCGCATGTTGCCGGGTGGGCGGGGGGCTGGTATGCTAGCGGCGAGCCGTATCCATCCAACCGGGGGAGGGTTCTGAGGCGTGGAGATCAAGAAAGCGGTGATTACGGCCGCGGGCCGGGGGGTGCGTCTGTATCCGGCCGCGGACACGGTGCAGAAGGCGATGTTGCCGTTGGTGGATCACGATGGGCTCTCGAAACCGGTGATCCAGGTGATCGCCGAGGAGGCGCTGGCGAGCGGGATCGAGGAGATCTGCATCGTGTGCGCGCCGGGCGACGAGGAGCAGTATCTGCGCCAGTTCCGGTTGTTGCGCGAGAACCTGGTGCAGGCCCACCAGGGCGTGGCGTGGGCGCAGGATGAGGCGGCCCGGCTGTCGGATCTGATGCGGCGGATTCAGTTTGCGCCGCAGGAACAGCCGAAGGGCTACGGCCACGCCGTGTATTGCGCCAAGGAATTCGTGGCCGGCGAGCCCTTCCTGCTGCTCCTCGGCGACCACGTGTACATCTCCCACGTGGCCGGGCAGCGGTGCGCCGAGCAGTTGATGGAACTCGCCCGGCGGGAGAGTTGCGCGGTAGCCGCGGTGCAGGCCACGCGCGAGCACCAGGTGGGCCGCTACGGCACGCTGAGCGGCGCCCGCGAGCCCAACATGACGGGCGTCTACCGCATCGAGACGATCATCGAGAAGCCCTCCGTGAGCGAGGCGGAACTCGAACTCCAGACGCCCGGCCTGCGCGCGGGCCATTACCTGTGCTTTTTCGGCATCTACGTGCTCACGCCGACGGTGTTCGACATCCTCGAGCAGCGTGCCGCGGACGCGGCCGAACTCCAGCTCACGCCCGCCCTTCATCAGCTTGCCCACCGGGAGCGCTACCTCGCCCTCGAAGTCAAAGGCGCGCGCTACGACATCGGCGGCCGGCTCGGCCTGTTCCAGGCGCAGCTTGCCTTGGGCTTGGCCAGCCCGGTGCGCGACGAGATGCTCACCGCAGCCACCGAGATCCTCGCGGATCCGCGTACGGCGCAGAATCCCGGCCCGGAGCAGGGCTGAGGCATGGACGCGCACACCCTCATCGAAACCATCACGAGTCCGGATCCCGCGAAGCGGGATCGCTCGTTTTTTGCCCTGTGCCGGGAATTCGAGCCCGATGCCCTGCGCGAGGCCTGCGAAACCCTCGAGCAGTTCCGCCGCACCTCCAACAACTTGTATCACCGCGTCCGCGTCATCCTCTTCCTCTACGCAGCCCACCGGTTTTTCCTGATGGAGTCGGAGGGGTTCGCGGCGGCGGGCCGCATCCCCTACGGCGGCTACACGGATCTGCTCGATCGCCGGTTCGAGGAGGCCATCGGCAGTTTCCGCAGGGCCGTGAAGGATGACGGGCCCAACTCGGCCCTGTTCAGCGCGCTCGCCGAGGCCTACCACCAGCTCGCCTTCCAAACCCTCGCCGATCAGGTGCGCCGGAGCGTCCGCGCGAGCCGCGGCAACCAGTGGATGTTCCGCGTCGGCCACCCCGACGAGCATCCCGTGCGCATCCGGAGCGAACTGTTCGAGCGGCCGCCCGGTTCGCCGCTGTATCCCATCCTCGCGGAAGTCACGCCCGTCCGCCTCGATCTCAGCCACAGCGGATGGTCGGACATCTTCTTCCTCGGCATGGATTATCCGGAAGGCGCCCGCGTGCTCAACATCTCCGTCGAACTCGGCGTGTACGGCCGCGACGCGGGTGTGCGCCCACCCATCGAAACCTACGTCCGCCTCATCTCCGAGCCCGTGCTCCGCCTCACGAGCATCGATCTCAACACCACCAAAGATGTCCGCGATCTCACCGATCTCTTCAACTTCGGCAACGACTACCTCAGCCTGCTCAAGGCCGGCGTCATCGCGTCCGGGCTCATTCCGCCATCCTTCGAGGGCACGGGCTATCCCTTGAGCGATATCCTCGAGCGGATCGCCGCGCCCGGCACGGGCGTCGAACTCGTCACGAAAGTGAACGACATTCCCAAGGGCTCCCGGCTCGCCGTGTCCACGAACCTGCTCGCGGGCATTATCAGCGTGCTCATGCGCGCCACCCGGCAGACGCACACCATCGAGGGCCCCCTGCGCGAGGCCGAGCGCCGGCTCGTCGCGTCGCGCGCCATCCTCGGCGAATGGCTCGGCGGCTCCGGCGGCGGCTGGCAGGATTCGGGCGGCGTGTGGCCCGGATTCAAAGTCATCGACGGCGCCCTCGCCGCCGAGGGCGATCCCGAGTTCGGCATCAGTCGGGGGTGCCTGCTCCCCCGCCACCGCCTGCTCGGCCCCGGCGATCTCCATCCCGACATCACGGATCGCCTGGCCGACTCGCTGATCCTGCTTCACGGGGGCATGGCGCAGAATGTCGGCCCCATCCTCGAAATGGTTACCGAGAAATACCTGCTCCGCGGCGAGGCCGAATGGCGCGCGCGCCTCTCGATGCGCGAGATCTTCGACGGCATCCTCGATGCCCTCAAAGCCGGCGATGTCCGCGCCCTCGGCGGCCACACGCTGCGCAACTGGGACGGCCCCCTCAAGACGATTATCCCGTGGGTGACGAACCGGTTCACCGAAACCGTCATCGCCCGGGCCCGGGCCGCCCTTGGCGAGGACTTCTGGGGGTTCCTCATGCTCGGCGGCAT
>JAFGTL010000155.1 GCA_016934125.1 Candidatus Hydrogenedentota bacterium | reverse complement strand
CTCCTTCAATTGCACGACAGGAGCGCGATCCGGCCACAGGCTACCCCACGCGTCCGCCAAATGCAACGACACGCCATGCTCCCCGGCCGCCGGATGCCGGATTGTGGCGCGCCCGAAGCTCCAAACGCTGTGCGGGATTCTGGCCGGCGGTTCGGGCACGCTCTTTCTTCGCCGCCGCTATGCGCACGCTTCGTAAGGCGTCCGCGCCTCGCACGCCAAATGCGCAGGAAATGCACCAGCCCCGCAAAAGCCTTTCCGCCGCCTCCACGGCTACGTTCGATCCGCGCCCAGCCCACCGGGCCGGGCGCGAACGCCGAACCCATAGGAGGCACACCGCCATGCGCGATGACGAACGGAAACGGCGGACCGAGGCCCGCCTGAGCCTCGGGTGGCTGAACGCGGTGCCCGAAGAGGACAGCCTCTGGTACGAGAGCCCCGAAGAGATCCAGCGCGGACTCGAACGCGGCCGCGAAAAGGCCATCCAACACCGATGGGTGCGCCGGATCATGGAACGCCGCCTCACCGAACGGCAGTGCGAGTATCTCGAACTGCGCTTCTTCGACGGGCTCACCTACTCCCAGATCGGCATCATCATGGGCGTCACGGGCGCCGCCGCGCACCACTGCATCCAGCGGGCGATCCGCAGGCTCCGCGCCAGCGTCGAAGCGGGCGAGTTCCCGCCGCGCACCCGTCGGCCCAAGCCTCCGGCAGACGAAACGGAAGGTTGATTCGGCGCAGTTGGCGCGGGAATTGCTTCCCTATCACGCAAGAAGCTTGCATAGGGCCGGTTTTCGCGCACATACTGTCCCAAGCGCAGGCGGAAGGGAACGCGAGTGGACGCAGATGTGACCAGAGATTCCCGCGATGCAGAACGGAATTCGTCCCGGAATGCGGGACTGTCGCGAAAGGGGGGCGCGTCAGCGGCCCCGACCGGACTGTCCCCTATTCCCACGGGGGCAATGCCATGACCCCGGATCCCCCTGACATGCCCAGCGAGGGCAACAACCCGACCGACCCCGGCCTCATGCCCGGAGGCGCAGGAGATCCCCTCGGCATCGACTCGGCCTGCATGCGGGCCACCGAAGAGGTCGCGCCCGAACTGATCCGCGAACAACGCGCCGTCGCCCTCCAGCCCGGCGATGTGGTAAGCGACCGGTTCGAGGTGGCCCGCCAGCTCGGCTTCGGCGGCATGGGGGCCGTCTACCTCGTCAAAGACCGCGTCACCGGCCAGGAGCGCGCCCTCAAAGTGATGTTGCCATCGCTGCTGGCCAGCGAAGGCGCCCAACAGCGGTTCCTCAACGAAGTCAACATCTGCCAACAACTTACCCATGAGGGTGTCGTCCGCGTCTACGACGTGAGCGAAGACCGCCAGCACGGGTTCCGCTTCTTCACCATGGAGTACGTCGAGGGCCGCACGCTCCACCGGCTCTTGAGAGAGCGCGGCGGCCACCTGCCCCTCAAGGAAGCCGTCCACATCGCCCGGCAACTGTGCCGCGTGCTCGAGTACGCCCATCAGCGCACCGTTCACCGCGACTTGAAGCCGCAGAACATCATGGTGTGCGACAACTGGCGCATCAAAGTCCTCGATTTCGGCCTGGCCAAGCTCATGTCGCCCGGGCGACTGACGAAATCGAGCATGGCCCTTGGCACCGCCTACTACCAGGCCCCCGAACAGAGCATCTACCTGCGGGAACTCGATCAGCGCGCTGACATCTACTCCGTCGGCGTCATCCTCTACCAGATGCTCACCGGCGAGATCCCGGTAGGCCACGTCAAGCCGCCATCGACATTGGCCGAGGGGCTGCCCAAGTCTCTCGATGACGTCGTCCTCCGCTGTATCGAGCCCAAGGCCGAAGATCGCTTCGCCGACGTGGCCGCCCTTCGCGCCGCCCTCGACAAGGCCTTGGCGCCGCCGACGCCGGCACAGCCCTCCGCCGCTCCCGACGTCGAAAGCGCGGCGGAGCCGCCCACAGAACGCCGCCCCGGCCCTTCCCGAAGCCGCACGGGCACCTGCCCCTTCTGCGGCGCGCTCACTGACCTCGGCCTCGATCACTGCGTACACTGCGGCGGAGCCCTCCGCAGAACATCCGAGACCCCGGCCCATTCCACCGACACGGACACCTGCCCCAACTGCGGCGCGGCCATCCGGCCGAGCGACATCATCTGTGTCGCCTGCAACACCAACCTGATCACCGGCAAGAAGATCGGCGGCCGCGAGCCCTCGGCCTCCTCCCCCGACGCCCCGAGACGCCGCACGCTGATCCTCATCGCCGCCGCCGCCGTGGCCATCCTGCTCATTGTGCTGGTTGCAGCGGCCTTTCTCCGGGGCGACTCGGACGGCTCTTCCGCCTTGGCCCCAGGCACCACACGCACCGTCGACCTCGGCGGCGGCGTGAACATGGAACTCGTCTGGATTCCCCCGGGCACGTTCATGATGGGCAGCCCGGCCGACGAAGAGGGCTCCAGCGACAGTGAAGGCCCGCCGCACCGGGTGATGCTCACGAAGGGGTTCTGGATGGGGAAGTACGAGGTCACCCAGGCCCAATGGGAGGCAGTGATGGATGGGAGGAATCCCTCCTATTTCCAGGGGGGCAAGAACCTGCCGGTTGAGAGGGTCTCGTGGAACGATTGTCAGGAGTTCATCGAGAAGTTGAACGGCCGGACAGGAGCGGGCTTCCGGCTGCCTACCGAGGCGGAGTGGGAGTATGCCTGCCGGGCAGGCACGACGACGCCCTTCCACTTCGGTGAGACAATTTCGACGAGCCAGGCCAACTATGACGGGAACTACGTCTACGGAAACGGGCGGAAGGGGGAGTTCCGCCGGAAAACGACGCCGGTGGGGAGTTTCCCTGCCAACCCATGGGGCCTGCACGACATGCACGGCAACGTGGGGGAGTGGTGCCTGGATTGGTTCAGGGAGGACTACTACGCCGACAGCCCGAACCGCAATCCCGAAGGGCCTCCCTGGGGGGAGGGACGCGTCATGCGCGGCGGAGCGTGGGAGTTGGCCCCCCCGGAGTGCACCTCAGCGGATCGGGGGGCGGAAGAGCCCACGGGTTCGCGCGATGCCCTCGGGTTCCGCGTGGTGTCTGGTTCAGCACGCTAGCGGCACGGCCGAGCTCGTTCCGCCGTCTTGGGCCGAGTACTTCTCTGGGGCAGTACGATTTGACCTTCCCGCCGCGCGATTGCTAAGCTCTTGCTTTATCCCTCGTTACCGGGTTGGCGTCCGGCCGGACGCAACTCCGGTGCAGCGTCTCTGCGCGATTCGGGTATCCGTTGTCGAGCAGGGAAGAAGGACGGTTGCATGGCAGAGTCGGCGCGACAGTTGTGGTTTGGAAACGAGGCCGTGGCATGGGCCGCGTTGCACGCGGGCACGGCCCTCGGCACGGGATACCCTGGCACGCCCTCAACGGAAATCCTCGAAACCCTGTCCCTGCTCGGCGGGCGGGCGCAGTGGGCGCCCAACGAGAAGGTCGCCCTCGAGGTCGGGATCGGCGCGGCTTTCGGCGGCGGCCGCGTGCTCGTGACGATGAAACACGTCGGCGTGAATGTGGCGGCCGATCCGCTGTTCACCTCGACCTACACCAACCTTCTGGGCGGGCTTGTGCTGATCTCGGCCGACGACCCCGGCATGCATTCGAGCCAGAACGAGCAGGATAACCGCTACTACGCCAAGGCGGCGGGTATTCCCACCCTCGAGCCCGCCGATTCGCAGGAGGCCTATGATTTCGTCCTGGCCGGGTTCGAGATCTCGGAGCGATGGCGCATCCCCGTGATGGTGCGCATGACCACCCGCGTCTGCCATTCCAAGACAATCGTGACGCCCCG
>JAFGTL010000154.1 GCA_016934125.1 Candidatus Hydrogenedentota bacterium | reverse complement strand
AGGGGCGTCCGCCGAGATCGTGCTGGATCACCATGTGTTCCGCGAGGTGCACGAGGAGATCCTCGTCGGACAGGACGCGGCACGCGCCCCAGGAGAACTCGACCGTGCCCGAGCGCTCCCAGATCGCCTCCTGGCGACGCGCCCGGCGTCCGGAGCGCTGGAAGTTGTACAACAGCGTGAGTTGCCAGTGCAGATCGAGCGGCACGCCGCCACACCGGCACTCGATGCGGCCGCCCAGCACGGCCTTCCGCACAGCGTCCTCGCGCGTCTGACGTCCCGCATCGAGCCGCCCGAACTGCCCGCGCAACGCGGACAGGAACGGCGCCAGATCCCTCGGAAGGACGGCCAGATCCACGTCCAGGAAGTGGCGCAGGCCGCAATCGCCGCCATAGAGCCGCTCGATAAGGTACGGCGTGCGCATGGCGATGACAGGCACGTCGGCCTCGGCAGCCGTATCGAGGATCCGTTTCAGGCCGCGGAGCCGCACGGCAGCCTGCACCGTGTTACGTGTCCGCGCTTCCTTGCACGCCTCCGCAAACACAGCCGGAACCGCGGCATTGTGGCGCTGCAGTTCGCTCCAGACAAGGGGCAGCAGCCGTTCGTTCGCGAGGAAGCCCTGCAGGGCGTGCCAGTCCGGCTCGCCGAGGCGCGCCCAAGGCAACGCCGCTTTCCGCTCCCGGGCGATGAACGGGCTCAGGGCGATGGCGAGTTCGGCGGATCCCGGCGGACGAGTCACAATGCCCCTCCCGTGCTCTGCGATGGCGCCCCCATGGACTCGTATCTCACTCGATTCCGCGGCGTTCTGTCAAGCGGCTGCATCCAGGCCGCTGACTCGCTCGTGGCGCGTCCGGGAAGCCCCGCCGCATGTCACTGCGTCTGCCGCGCCCGCCACCCCGCGTATTCGGGGCTCTTGAAGTAGGCGTAGGGCTGCTGATCCTTGAGGCACACATACGTAATGCGGCAGGTGATCACCTCGCGGCGCGCCCCGGTGGCGTGATCCTCGACGTAGGCCCTTGTCTCCGCCACGATGGAGGAACTCCCCGTCTTCACTACCCGGCTGTAGAAGGTGATGAGATCGCCCCGGTGGCCCGGCGCCTTGAAGTTGACGTTGTCCATGGCCACCGTCACGAAATCGCTGTAGCCGATCCGCTCGATGACGGAGATGGCCGTCGCCTCGTCGAGCCAGGCAAGCATCGTCCCGCCGAACAGGTTGCCTGCGGCGTTCAGATCGCGCTCCATGACGATGTGGCGCGTGGCCAGCCGGAAGTCCTCGGGCAACGTGTCTGCCATAGCCTCCTCTTCCCTTCTCCGCCCGCGCCGCCGCGCGCACCGCGCCTCTAGCCGCCGTGCTTCGTGCGGGCGATCACGTGATCCTGGAGTTCCCGCGTCAGCAGCCGGAACATCTGCGAGTAGCCGGCTACTCGAACCGGGATATTCCCGAATCGCTCCGGATCCTCCTGCGCCTTACGGAGTCGTTCCGCGGTGGTTACGTTGAGTTGGAGCTGGCCCACGCCCATGCCGATGGCGGCCCGGATGACTTGGGCCAGCCGCGTGCGCCCGGCCTCCCCCTCGACGAGCTTGGGATCGAGATCGATGATGGCCGCACTCGCCCCCGCCGCCTCGCGGTGCGGCAGCCGGGCGAGCGACTTGAGCATGGCGCTCATGCCTTCCCGATCGCGGCCCTGGTGCGCCGACAGCGAATAGGCCAAGGGATCGCCCGCCCGGCGCCCGTCCGGGGTTGCGCCGGTTTCGTTGCCGAAAGTCAGATTCCACAGGAACGAGAACAAATGGACGAAGTAGCGGCCGCCGGCCGGGCTGCGCGCCTTGTCCATGAGCGCGATGAAGTGGGCGGCTACCTGATGCGCGATGGCGTCGACTTCCTCGTTGTCATTGCCGTATTTGGGCGCGCCGGTGAGCATCAGCTTCCGAAGCGGCTCGTGGCCTTCCCAGTTCGCGCGGAGCGCGTCGAGCAAGTCGCCGGCGCTCACGGCCCGTTCCTCGAACACGAGCTTCTTGAGTGCACACAAGGCGTCGGCCGTGTTCGCCGTGCCCAGGAAACACACCGAGTGGTAGTTGTACACCGCGCCGCCGTCCGTGATATCGCGGCCCCGGGCGATGCAGTCATCGGTGAGCACCGACCAACAGGGCAGGGGCCCGCCCTCGCGCTGGGCCAGTTCGCCCCGGTTGCAGTGATACACCATGCAGGCCGCAAAGGACTCCACCTGCCGGCAATAGGCCTCGAACAGGGCGTCATAGGACGTGAAATCGGTGAGCAGGCCCGTGCACGGCCCGAGTTGCTCGCCGGTGCGCGGATCCTTGCCGTCAAAGAGGGCGAGTTCGAGGCACTTGGCCGAGTTGAACTCGCCCGACACGGCGCGGGGGATCGCCCGCCCGGGCACCGTCAGTTCAATGCAGCCGATGGGCGCGTAGTTGCGTGCGTCTTCGAGGGCGATGCCGCGATCCGCAAGGGCCGGCACAAAGCAGTCGTCGTTGAAGATGAAGGGGATGCCGCCGCCCCGTGCGACGAGATCCGCGGTGCGCCCCACGAGTTCGGGCAAGGTATTCGAGCCGAGCCGAACCGACACGTCCCGCACAAAGCCGACGTTCCGCGTGGCGTCGAGAATGATCAGGGACATGTCGTTGGTGGCGTCGCGGCCCGCGGCATCCACCCCGCCGAGGGTGATGGCCTGGACGTCATACTCGAGGTAGAACTTGCAGGCCAACTCCTCCATGAGAGCCACGGCTTCTTCGCGCGTGATCCGCCCGGCTTCCCGATCGGCGACATAGTAGGGGTTCAGGATCTGATCGAGCCGGCCGATCGAGTTCGCGTTGATGCTGTCCTCGCCGCAGGTCAGGATGTGGGCAAGCCAAAGGGCCTGCGTCGCCTCGAAGAGCGTTCGGGCCGGGCGCCCGGGCACGCGCCGGCATGCCGCGGCCATGGCCTCGAGCCGCGCCCGATCCTCGGGACACGCCCCGCCGGCCATCTCCTCCGCCAACTCGACGTAGCGGGCGCCCAGCCGGCATCCGGCGTCGCACACCCACTGCGCGGCCAGCCAGAAGTTCTCCTTGCGGGCGTAATCCGGTTCGTCAATGCGCGCTTCGGCACGGCATGCGTCGATCTGCTCCCGAATGCCCTCAAAACCCGTCGTCAATACCTTCGCATAGTCGCGCACTGAGTGATTCTCGCTCCAGCCGTTCCCCCAGTACACACAGCGCGCGGCAGGCGCCCGATCCGTGCCCTCGCCGATGGCGTAGGCTCGGCCCCGGAGCTCATTCCACCGCTCGTGGCACGCAACCACCTCGCCGGCCTCCCGTTCCGAAAGCCCGAGTTCCCGGATCCGGTGCAGTTCCTCGCGGCACGCCTTGCAGGCCAGCCCGAACCCGTGGTTTGTCAGGTGCTCGCCCGCCAAGCGCCATCCGGGCCGGATCGCGAGTTCCGCCGCGTTCACGAGTTCGAGCAGCAGGGCGGCGCGCGTCTGCACCATGCTGCGGCCCGGCCGCCAGGCCCGCCATAACGCGACGTCCCGGAGAAACGGGTTCGCCTCGGGCACCCACGAGCCTTTCCGCGCCAGGACGTCTGCCCGAAGCCCCATCAGGCGTGAATCCAGATCTACATCGAGGCCGCCGGCCTCATCATCCTGCCGCAGACGCGGTTGAACTCGGCCTTCGCTCATGTCACACTCCTCGGCGCATTCGTTGCCGCTGCGGATCATAGCACAACGGGGAATGGGCAAGGGATCTGCGCGGCATCTACGGGAGACGGACGCGTGACGGACGACGGGTTCTTCAACTCGCACGGCGCACAGTTGTACGAGCGGCATTGGCTGCCGGCGAGCCCGCCCCGGGCGCATGTCGTCTTCATCCACGGCTACGGCGACTACTGCGAGCGGCATGCGCCGCTGGCGGCCGCGCTCAACCGCGAGGGCCTCGCCGTCCACACCTACGATCAGCGGGGCTGCGGCCGTTCCCCCGGCAGACGCGGCCAGGTGCCCGATTTCTCACTGCTCGTCCAGGATCTGGCCGGCTACCTCGCCCACATCCGCCCACGGGTGCGCGATTCGGCCCTCTTCCTACTGGGCCACAGCATGGGGGGCCTCGTATTGGCCACGCATGCCGCGGCCGCGCCTCTCGCCACGCAGGGGCTGATCTTTAGCAGCCCGTTCCTGGCCTTCAGCGAGGATCTGTCGCCGGCCCTCATCGCTGTCGGCCGGGTGCTCGGCGTCGTCGCGCCGTGGCTGCCCGTCGTCAGGACGGATTGCTCGGGCGTGTCCCGCGATCCCGAAGTCGTCCAGGCCGTATCCAACGATCCGGGCGTCTACCACGGATGGATCCGCGCGGGAACGGGCGCCCAGTTCAACGCCGCCATCCGCCGCGTCCGCGCCCGGTTTGCAGCCATCACGCAGCCGCTGTACATCATGCACGGCTCGGCCGACGAGATCGTGTCGAGCGAAGGGAGCCGCATGTTGTACGATTCCTGCGGTTCGTCAGACAAGTGCCTGCGAATCCACGATGGCGGCTATCACGAGCTGTGGAACGATCTCGATCGAGAAACCGTTGTTGCCGAGATGATGGACTGGATCGCGGCCCGGATCTAGACGTGGAGCACCCGGCCGCATGGGCCTGTCTGCGGGCAGGATATGAGAAGGAGTCCGAACGTGTCACTCTTGCTCTCGCTGTCTCAACTGGCCATCGCCGTCACACCGTATCCTACCGAGATCGACGACGCCTCCCGATGGGCCGCGGCCAAATTCACCGGCGTTGTCGAGGCGCCTACACTGCCCGCCGACTGCGTCGAAGTCGTCACGAATCACGATCCCGTCCAGCTCAACGCGCGCCATGGCAAGCCGCTCTCGATCGCCGACCAGCAATACACGCGCGGGCTCTACTGCCACGCGCCGAGCGAACTCATCGTGCATCTCTCCAAGCCCGCCGCGCGGTTCGAGGCCGTCGTCGGCGTGGATAGCAACGAGCAAACCAGCGGCGGCCGCGGCAGCGTGGTGTTCTCCGTGTCGGCCGGCGGTGCCGAGCGGTGGAACTCGGGCGTCATGCGGGAGGGCATGCCGGGCGTTCCGGTGGCCGTCGATCTCGGGGGCGCGAAGGAGTTCGTGTTGGCCATCAGCGATGCCGGCGACGGCATCGCGTGCGATCAATCCGACTGGGCCGAAGCGCGTGTCACACTCGCCGACGGGGGCCAGATTCTCCTGGCCGAGCTCCCTCTTGTCGGCGGCGGCCCGGCCCCGTATACCCCCGAGCCGTTCTTCTCGTTCACCTACGGCGATCGCCCCTCGGCCGACTTCCTGGCCTCGTGGAAACTCGAACGGGCCTCCCGCGCCCTGGATGACGCCCGCACGGCCCACACCCTCACGTACACCGATCCGGATACCGGGCTGAAGGTGCGCTGCGAGGGCGTCCAGTACCAGGCGTTCCCGACGGTTGAATGGACGCTGTACTTCGAGAACACGGGCACGGCCGATACGCCCATCCTGGCCGACATCCGCTCCTGCGACCTCCAGTTCGAGCGCGCCGATGGCGCCGAGTTCGTGCTCCACCATCACAAGGGCGATCACCATGACATCTACAGCTATGCGCCCGTCGACACGGCACTCCCCGCCGATGCCGCCCTGGATTTCGCGCCGGCAGGCGGCCGGCCGAGTCACGGTGCGATGCCCTATTTCAACCTCCAATGGAGCGGGCGCGGCGCCATCATCGCCGTGGGCTGGCCGGGCCAGTGGGCCGCGCGCTTCGAGCGCGATGCCGGGCGGAGCGTCCGGATCCGTGCCGGACAGGAACTCGCCCGCCTCACGCTCCATCCCGGCGAGGCGATCCGGACGCCGCTCATCGCCCTCCAGTTCTACCAGGGCGATCCGATGCGCGCCCAGAACGTGTGGCGCCGGTGGATGATGGCGCATAACGTGCCCAGGCAGGAAGGGGCGCTCCCGCAACCCATGGTGCTCGCGTCGAGTTCCCGGGCCTACATCGAGATGACGCAGGCCAACGATCAAACCCAGATCATGTTCATCGATCGCTTCATCGAGGAGGGGCTCCACCTCGATTACTGGTGGATGGATGCGGGGTGGTATCCCTGCGGCGGGGAATGGCCGAAGGTGGGCACCTGGGAGCCCGATCCGGAGCGGTTCCCCAACGGATTCAAGCCCGTCAGCGATCACGCCCACGAAAAGGGCATCAAGATCCTCGTGTGGTTCGAGCCCGAGCGCGTCGCGGCGGGCACCTGGCTCACGAACAACCACCCCGAGTGGATTCTCGGGGGTGCGGGCGGCGGCCTCCTCAACCTGGGCGATCCCGAGGCCCGGGCCTGGCTCACGGAGCACGTCGACTCGCTGCTCACCGAACAGGGCATCGATCTGTACCGGCAGGACTTCAACATGGATCCGCTGCCGCTGTGGCGCGGCCACGATGCGGAGAACCGGCAGGGGATCACGGAGATCCGGCACGTCGAGGGATACCTGGCCTATTTCGATGAGCTGCGGCGGCGCCACCCCGCCATGCTCATCGACACCTGCGCGTCGGGCGGCGGCCGGCTCGATCTCGAAACCCTCCGCCGGGCCGTGCCCCTCTGGCGCAGCGACTACGCCTACGTGCCCGTCGGCATGCAGTGCCTCAACTACGGCATGTTCTACTGGCTGCCGTACTTCGGAACGGGCACCGTCGCGTGCGAAAGCGTGGGCTACTACGGCGGCGGCTTCACGGAAGTCGAGCCCTACGCCTTCTGGAGCAACGTGACGCCGAGCATCGCCTGCGGGTTCGACATGCGCGTGAAGGAGATCGATTACGATGCGCTGAAGGCGCTGTTCGATGAATGGCGCCGGCTATCGGCCTATTACTACGGCGACTACTACCCCCTCACGCCCCATCAGGTGGGCAACGACATCTGGATGGCCTGGCAGTTCAACTCGCCCGAGACCGCCGGCGGCGCCGTGCAGGCGTTCCGCCGTGCGGACAGCGTGTACGAATCGGCCCGGCTCCCCCTGCGGGCACTCGAGCCCGACGCGCGATACCGCCTGACGGAGATCTCGAGCGCCGGTGCGGCCTATGAAGCCACGGGCCGCGAACTGCTCGACAGAGGAGTACTCATCTCGCTGCCCGACAAGCCGGGCGCGGCCGTCGTGCTCTACGAGAAGTTGTAGGCGAAGCGCCCGGGCCTAGGGTTCGAGGCTGTACGCATCGAGAATGCGGCGCAGGTTGCCGCCGAGGATGAGGCCTTTCTCCTCGCGAGTCAGGCGGGCGGACAGGATCGGGCCGAGGCCCCACGCCACGGGCAGATCCTGCAAGTCCGAGCCGAACAGGAGCCGATCCGCCCCGATAGCGGCCACCATGTTCTCGCAGTCGTTGGGCTCGTGGAGCGGACACGAGCACACAAACAGGTTTGGGTGCCGCTGCATGACGTCCGCGTAGGCCCTGGTGGCGTGGCCGGTGATGAAACACGCGCCCGGATAGGTGGACACGAGCCGCTCGACGTGCTCCGGCGATCCCCAGTGGTGATGGAGGATGATCTGCTTGCGCTCGTGGGCCCACTGGCACGCGATGTCGATGAGGGGGCCTTCCTCCGGATAGCCCTGGTAGTGGGCGATGAGTTTGATGCCGCGCAGGCCGAGCCGGGCGCCCCGCTCAAGCTCTTCCAGCATGGCCCGCTCGCCCCGGTGCGGATTCAGGCCCGTGAATCCGACAAACCGCTCCGGATAACGCGCCACGGCCTCGGCCACCACGTCGTTTCCGAACGCCTCATCGCCGAATACCACCGTGAAGCTGAACACGCAGCACCGCTCCACGCCGAGCCGATCCATTTCGGCAACGGTGGCGTCGAGCGAGCAATCGGGCAGGTGATAGTGGCAGGCGCGCCCGCCGAGGTGGCCGTGGCAATCCGCGAAGGTGAGTTCCGGCGGGCGTTCACCCGTGCGGGCGAAGGCGGCGAACTCGTCGGCGGGCGGGGGCGTCTCGATCTCGGGGTGCTCGGGCCCGCACCAGGCCATCAACCCCCGCATGGTGTCGCCCGCAATACGCCGCTTGGCGTCGTCGTCGATTTCTGCGGCCGTCAAGGTGGCCAAGGTGCAGCCGTAACCCAGATGGGGCCAGTTCGAGCCGAAGATGAGCCGGTGGGCGCCCCAATGCGCCGTGATGTACTCGATCCCTCGATACAGCCAGTAGCCGCTCAGCTCGATGTGCAGGTTCTCGCACGCCTCCAACGCCCGGTAGATCATCCGGTTGCCTCGACGGATGCGGTATTCGCTGACGATGACGGGCAGATCGGGCCAGCGGCGGCACAACGCCACCACGGCATCCCAGTCGATTGCGTCGGACGCCACGCCCTGCCGCGCGATCTCGGTGTTGTCGATAAACACGGGCACGCGCGCCGCGGCGAGCGGTTCGAGCAGGGCGTCCACGCACCAGTCGGACAGGCAGAAGCGGTACTGGGCCGGGAACAGCCACAGCGCGCCGGCTTTGTTCTGCCGCATCTGCTCGAGGAACCGGCCCGGCTCGGGTTGCTCATCCTGCGCGCCCGTGGGCAGCGCCGCCCACGCCGGATGCAGCCGGGGCCGATCCGCCGTGACCTCGAGGATCCGCTCGTTGCCGTCGGCGGGATGATTCTCGCGGCTCAGCGAGTCAAGCGCAAGCGCTTCCCACACCCCGAAGTGATCCATCTCGCCCACGAGATCGTCGGCGGTGTGGCCCGCCCCGGCCTGGAGCTTCAGGTGGCGGCCCACCGTACACTTCGCGTCCAGCACCCGCCAGTCCGTCATGGCACCCTCTCCCTTTCTGTGGCGTTCATCCGCCGAGTTCCACACACCGCGCCCGATAATGAAGGTAGTTGTCGAGGCTGACCTCCTCGGGCACGCCGTGATCGCAGGTGGGGATGTAGCCGCCCCGCTCGCGCATCGCCGGCAGGATCCGCTCGACGTGTCGATCGATCTCGGCTTTCGACGTGGCCAGCACCCGCTTGTCGATCCCGCCGAGCAACACCAACTCGGGATGCTGGCGGCCGTCCTCCACTACGTCGCAGCCCGCCGCCACCTCGAAGGGGCTCATGATATCCATGCCGATGTCTTCGTATATCGGGATCACGCTCGGGGCGAATCCATCCGTGTCGATCTGAACGTGCAAGTGCCGGGCCTTATCGATCTGGCGCGCCTTCAGATTGGCGATCACCTGCTGATAGTAGGGGATCAGAAACTCCCGCATCATGTCCGGCGAAATGAGCGCCCCCTTGTTGTAGCAGATGTCCTCGGCGAGGAAGATCTCGTCGATCGTCACGTGCTCCTGGTGCCGGGCGATCACGGCGTCCGCCAACTCGAACCACGCCCGCATGCAGTCGTGGATCAGATCCGGGGCCTCGCAGAACATGATGGGCAACTCCGCCGGGCCGATCAGGCTGCGCAGATACATGTAGCCGCCGATCAGGTTCTGGACGATCACCATGCCCCGCGCCGCTTCCGCGCACGCCGCCTCCATCCGCCCGTCGAGGCCCGCATACCGCTCCGGACTCGCCGGATCCAGCCGCCACCGCACGTCTTCCTCCCATGTCCGCCAGTCGTGAACGGGGTGGCCGACATATTCCGGCATGAAACCCGAGCGCCTTCCCTTGAAGTACAGCACGCGGCGCCCCGCGGCATCCTGCTCGATCTCGTGATCCCCCCGATCCTCGACGACCTTCACCTCGAAACCGGGCGCGAATGCCGCCTCGCACCATCCCAGTTGGCCCAGGGTATAGTGCCCGGCCGGATCGTACTGAAATCGCTCGGCCAGATCGGCGTCCCGCGGCAGCCCCTCGTCGTACCACCGCTCCAGGCAGTAGAATCCGAACTCGCGCCGCAGGAACGGCGCCCCCGGTGTACGTGCGTAGATATCACGCAGCTTCCGCGCCGAGGCCGTCATCCGCTCGCGCGGCACCAGCCCGTGCACCCCGTCCAGTCTGTCATCCGCCATCTGAGCCGCCCTTTCCCCGCTCCTGCGCGTCTCCGTTCCCAGCCGAACGGCTGCGAGTGTACCCCATCGGCTCGTCCCGGCGAAAGCCCCGCCGGCCAGGGCTTGCGCGCCGTTGAACTGCACCGCCGGGATGAATACAATCACGCGGCTACAGAAACTGCGAGTGCCCATGGAAAACATACCCAGACTCAAGGCAGCCTTCCGCCGCGCCTATCCGGACGCCCCCGAGCCGGTGGTATGCCGCGCGCCGGGCCGGATCAACCTGTTGGGCGAGCACGTCGACTACAACGGCCTGCCTGTCCTGCCGATGACGATCGACCGCGACATTTGCGTCGCCTGCGCACCCCGCAACGACCACCGGGTTCGGCTCTCGGATCGGGAGCCGCCCTTCCCGCCCGCGGAGTTCGTCAACGGCCCCGATATCGCCCCGTCCCCGGCCGGATCGTGGGAGAACTACTGCAAAGCGGCGTTCCAAGGGCTCAACCGGCATTTCGGCGTTGAAAACCCGCCCGGGCTCGACATACGCGTCTCCGGCGACGTGCCCATCGCCGCCGGCCTGAGTTCGTCGTCCGCGCTGGTGGTGGCCTGCGCCCTCGCCTGCCTCAAGGCGTTGGACAAGTCCCTCGGCCCGGATATCTCGCGCATCGAACTCGCCACGCTCCTCGCCGACGCCGAGCAATACGTCGGCACCCGCGGCGGCGGCATGGATCAGGCCATTATCCTCCTCGGCGAAGAAGGGGACGCGTGCAAGATCGATTTCCATCCGCTCCGCGCCGAAAAGGTGCCCGTGTTCGACGAGTACGTGTTCGTAGCATGCAATTCCCTCGTCAAAGCGGAGAAAACCGGCGCGGCCCTCACGCGCTACAACGAAGGGCCGCTCTCCTGCCGGCTGATCCGCGCCCTCGTGGAAAAGCAGGCCCAAACGGAGTTCGGCGACGAGATCGAACTCGCGCACCTGGCCGACCTCTGGTATGGCCCCCTCTGCCTCACGAACGCCGAGGTGGCTTCCCTGTTCGATGCCGCGTTCGAGAAGGATACCACCACGCTCGAGGAGGCCGCCGCCGCCCTCGATATGGCCCCGCAGGCCATCCGGGACGCCTGGATCGGCGAACTCCCCGAACCCGAAGGCGGATTCCCGCTCCGTGCCCGTGCCCGGCACCAACTCACCGAGTTCAAACGCGTCGATGCGGCCCGCGATCTCGCGCTCACGGGCGATGCAATCGGCTTCGGCCGGCTCATGAACGAATCCCACGCGAGTTGCGCCCAGGACTACGCCGTGAGTTGCCCCGAACTCGACGAACTCGTGGCCATCGCGCGCCGGGCCGGCAGCATCGGATCCCGCCTCACCGGCGCCGGATTCGGCGGCTGCACCGTCAACCTCGTGCCCGCGAAAGATGTGGATCGGTTCCGCGCCACCGTCGAACGCCAGTACTACCGCACCTACCTGCCCGCCCACCGAATCCCCTGCGACGAATCCACCCTCGAATCCAGCATCCTCCTCGTCCGGCCCACCCCCGGCGCCGGTTATCTCTCCTGAAGCGCCCACCTGCCACCGCGGCGAGGCCCCGAAATGGCGGGACATGTTTCAAGCGGAGTCCGCGACGCGACTACGCGAAATGGCGGGACATGTTCCAAGCGGAGTCCGCGACGCGACTACGCGAAATGGCGGGACATGTTTCAAGCGGAGTCCGCGACGCGACTACGCGAAATGACGGGACATGTTCCAACCGGAGTCCGCGACGCGACTACGCGAAATGGCGGGACATGTTCCAAGCGGAGTCCGCGACGCGACCACGCGAAATGACGGGACATGTTTCAAGCGGAGTCCGCGACGCCAAAGACGTGTGACGTGTGCCCTTCGGGCACATAGGAAGAACGCTGCGCGTTCTTCATGAATTGATGCTTTGTGCGGGGGGGCTCGGGTGTGGCCTTTCCGGATCTGGACCTTGCTCCAATTGTGGCACAGCCGCCCCCGGCTGTGGTTCT
>JAFGTL010000153.1 GCA_016934125.1 Candidatus Hydrogenedentota bacterium | reverse complement strand
TTCGAGGCCGCGGCCAGCGGCCCAGCGCCGCGTTTTCTCGAGGGTGTAGGTGCTCACCTCGAGGGCGGTCACGATCCCGTCGCCGTTGCTGTCGCCGGGCCCGGCAATGGCGTCGAGGAGGAACCACGTGAACACCCCGTGGCCCTTTTCCTCATAGTCGTGGGAGAGTTCCGATTCCTTGCACGATGCGAGGGTGATGTGTCCTTCCGAGCACAGCTCGATGTTGCTCATCATGGCGGAGGTCATGAAACGCTCGGCGCCGCGGCCTTTTGCGGAATGGCACGCATCCAGAATCACGATGGAGCGCTTCGCCTTCGAGGCGTTCAGCTTCTCCATGACGAGTTCGTAGGCCACGGCCGTGTTGGCCACATCCGCCATGCGTGCGTCGATGGGGAGCAGGTAGAGCTTGTCTTCCGACTCGACGCCGTGCCCCGCGTAGAACAGCAGAAGCGAATCGTTGTCGCCGGGGAGTTTGAACCAGGAGGTCAGGGCTGCGAGCAGGTTGTTGCGTGTGGGGCAGAGATTGGGTTCATCGGCGTCGTCCACGAGCAACAGTACGTTCTCGGCGGGGAACCCGCCCCGGGCGCTGACAAGCGCGTCCCGAACGGCCCGGGCATCGCGCACGGCGTTGGGCAGCGGGCCGAGGGTGCCGTCCTGGTAGGCGCCAACGCCTACGATGAGCGCCCAGCGTTGCGCGTCGGCCGCGTCGAAGGGTTCCGGCGCGGCCGCGGCCGCTGCGCGGGCGGCCCGCGATTCCTCCCAGTCCGCCGACGGGGCCGGACTCGGCGTCGCGACGAGCGAGAACTTCTGCGGGCCGTAGGGGACCGAGGCGCCCGTCACGCGGACGGTCCACGTGCCCGGTGCAGGATTCTCGACGAGCACCTGTTCCATGTTGTTGAGATCGTCGCGCGGGCCGCGGGTGGCGGGGGCATCGGGATGCCCGGGATCGAGGTGCCACGGGAGGTGCCTGGTGCGGCCATCCGGGGCGATGGCGACGAGGTCGAGATCGTTGATGAGGTCGCGGGCGGTGTTCTCGGTGCCAGGGAAATCGTCCCAGGCGAGGGTCGCCTTCAGGGCCGGGACAGCGGATTCGATGACTACGGCGTAGTCCTCGGACGCGCCGTGGTCCACCGCGCCCTCGACGAACCCGTCGCGCCGCATGCACTCGATCGTGGCCTGGGCGCGTACCGAGCCGTAGCCGTGGGAATAGTCGGGCCCGGGACGGCCGAGGTCGACGGCGTTGTGGGCGAGCAGGGCCTTGATGGTGGCGTTACGCGGATCCGGCTGGCCGGGACGGCGGGCGCGCCAGTCCTGAAACAGGAGCGCGCAGATTCCCGTGACGGTGGGGGCGGCCATGGAGGTGCCCTGCATGGCCTGGTATCCGCCGTCGGGTGCGCAGGAGGTGACGCCGCCATCGCCATCGGATTGGCCACCCGGGGCGCAGACGTCGGGTTTGAGGCGGCCGTCGTGGGTGGGCCCCCAACTCGAGAAGGCCGTCATCGAGTCGTCGTTGGCGTTGAGTGCGCCGACGCTGATCACGTTTTTCGCGAGGGCGGGTGCGCCGGTGGTCTCGAATCCCGTGTCCGAATACCGCTGCTCGTTGCCGTTCGCAAAGACGACGCAGAGGGGCGGCCCGAGTTCGCCGCCCGCGGCGGCGATATCGAAGAACTCGACGGTCGCGTTGTAGGTGTTTGCGTTGAATCCCCAGGAGTTGTTCGCGACGGCGGCGCCGAAGGTGCGCACGGCCTCCGCGTAGTCGGCGAAGAGCCCGACGTTCCCTTCGTTGGGCGGGCCGCCGAGGCTGGGATCCATGGGCCATCCATAGGAGCGCACTTCCGCGGCGGGCGCCATGCCGCGATACAGGCGGTCGGGCCGGGCGGCGCCGCTCCCGGCGATGGTGCCGGCCACGTGCGTGGCATGCTCGCAGACGGGACTCTTGTCGCAGGCGAAGGCGCGCCCCTCGAGGTCGACGTGCGAAACGGTTGCGGAGCCGCCGTCGTACACCATGACGGTGACGCCGGATCCATCCAGGGAGAAGGGGGCTTCCTGGAGGCGGGCCACTTCGGTAAGTTCCCGGTTCTCTGCATTCGTGAAGTGGAAAGGCGGCGGCACGAACTCCACCCACTGCACGATGTCTTGTTCGGCGAGGCGTTTCTCGTTCCCGGCCGGGATCCAGACTTCGAGGCCGTTTACCGCCTCGAGGCGGCCGTGCACGACGCCGCCAAGCCGTTCCACGGCCTGCACGGCCGCGTTGGCCAACGCCACGTCCCCATGAAAGAGCACCGTGAATGCCACGGTGGGCTCATCGCTTGAGCGGGAGCCGCGGCCTGAAGCCCCGGGCAACTCGACGAGGGCGTGTTCCGGATACCGGGCGGCCGCAACCTCCGGATCCATCTTCCAGGCGGTGTCCACGGCGTAGGCGGCCGTCACCCCGGCTTCCCCCGCGACCGCCGCGGCGCGCGTGCCCCCGGCCGTGCCTGCGAAATAGGCATTGCCGCCCAGATAGCGCAGCAGCCGGATGCCGTTAGCCTCGAGGTTCTCGCGTCCGGCGGCGTCGGGCAGCGACTCGAACTCGAGCACGAGGTGCCGGCCTTCGCCGCGGGTGCGCAGGGCATCGAGCCCGGCCGATTCGGGCGCGGCCGAGGCGCCCGGTGAACGCCAGGGAATCCCGGCCGGGGCGCCGTAGACGGCGGGCGGCCATACGGCCGCCACCGCGATGGCGAGGATCCCGGCCGCAACGGCCGTGCGCCGGCCCATGTTCGGGACAAGCGGATGTGACAGAATCGGCCCGTGTTTCACGCTGAAATCCTCCCCGTTTCCCGCCCGGCGGCTTCTTCCTCGCCTGATAACACGCCGCAATGCCTTTGTCGAGCGTATCTTACCAAACCCGGCCCTTTTCCTCACTGCGCCGGGGCAAACGCGGGCAACCGCCACCGACGCGAGCCGTTGCTGCACAAGGGAGCAACGGCCATGCCAGAGTACGTCGCGTCCGCGATCAACCGGGCGGCGTGTCCGGGCCGCCGTCATCTTCGACGAGGCAGCGGCGGGACGGCTCGGTGAGCAGGTAGCCGATGTCGTGCTTCAGCAAGGCCACAGCCGCGTCCACGAGTTCGCGTGTGCGGGCGCCGATGAGGCGCGCGCGGCCCACCGTGGCAGTGCGCAGGAGGCCCCTCTCGTCATACACCGCGTGCATCTTGCCGAAATCGTTTGTGTAGGGCAGCTTCCTGAGAAACTCGACCGCCCGGGATGGCGCCGTGGAGCCGTCGGCGCGAATTACCGTGGAGCCCTTGAAATGGCGATAGTAGCGGTAGGGGACAGCCATGAGCTCTTCGGCGGTGTGCAGGGCGGTGCACGAGTCGAACCCGCAGCCGAGGAACAGGTATTCGAAGTCGAATTCGTAGAGGCGGTACATGCTGCTTCCCTCTGCGAACGGGCGGACGCCGTCGCCCATGACCTCGGCGGCCAAGGGGCCGAGGGCGGCCACGGAATGGCAGACATGATCGCTCCGGATGGTCCCGGGCCGCTGCCGGAACGCCTCGGGGATGGCGCCGACGTTGCAGGGGGCGTTGCGCACGTCGAACACGACCACCTCGCGGGCGTGGTTTGCGTCCCAGGTGAAGGTGGGCATGGCCACGGTGCCGTCCGGGCTGACGGCCTCGATGAGGGCATCGCACACCGCGTCGGCGCCACCGTCCACCCAGCCGAAGGCGCTCAGGGAAGTGTGGGCGAACACCTTGCTCCCCGGCGCAACGCCGAGCCGGCGCAATCCGGCGATGAGATCCTGCTTGCGGACGCGCGGTCCGGCTGCGGAACCGGCGCTGCCCGTCTCATTCACGGCAAAGACCTCCCCGGCCCGGGCTGAGTTCTGCACGGGACAACTCCGCTCCCCGCCGGCCCGTCCGGGCCGGGATGCGGTACGAGGGCGATGCTGAACTGATTCTAGCTGCGGTCGGATTCGTAGCTGCGGCTCGGCCGGCGATCCTCCCGTGGCCGGGCCTCGTTGACGCGGAGCGTTCTTCCGTCTACCGGCTGGCCGTTGAGGGCCGAAATAGCGCCCTGCGCCTCGGAATCGTCGGGCATCTCGACGAATCCGAACCCGCGCGACTGGTTCGTGTAGCGATCCATGATCACCCGGGCCGAATCCACCCGCCCATGCTGCTCGAAGGCCTGCCTGAGCCCTTCCTCGGTTGTGTCGTACGACAGATTCCCCACGTAGATGTTCATGACTGTCCCCTTTCCTCCCTTCCCGGCGAACCGTCGCGACAGCTTCAGCAGCAGGCCTTCCCGCGGGAATGTGCCGTAGGAGAACCCCCAAGATCGGTGGGAAACCACACAGCAGCGATGGACATGCTTCTGATCATTCGAAACGCGTCACGAACTCCCTTCGCCATATGCTCCACTCCACCTACTAAGATAACACACGCGCGGGGCCGTTCGTCAACGGGGCGGAAATCGGGGGTATTCCCGGGCTGGGCGCGGCCCCAGGCGGCCGCGGGGCATGGCATTTCCGGGCCGGTTCGCGTATAGTCTCGAACGGTTTCGGGGGGCACTGGCCAGAAAGGAGCACAGTCGGATGTTTAACGGGCTGAACCTCAACCTAGGCAATCTGTCGCGTCTGTCGGACGCCAAGACACGCTCCATTTCGGCGGAGAACTTCACCGGCGAGAAGGGCAAAGGGGGCATGGCCACGAAGGGCACGAACGCCCACTGCGCGCGCGATCTGGGCCGGGGGTGGAAGATCTCGCCCTCGGTGCGCATCGAGCCGGGGCAGACGTTCGAGGTGGCGGACATCGCCGGGCCGGGGGCCATCCAGCAGATCTGGATGACGCCGACGGGGAACTGGCGGTTCTCGATCCTGCGGATCTACTGGGACGGCGAGCAGGAGCCGAGTGTCGAGGTGCCGTTGGGCGACTTCTTCTGCATGGGGTGGGGCCAGTACGCCCATGTGAACTCGCTGCCGGTGTGCGTAAACCCGGGCAGCGCGTTCAACTGCTATTGGGAGATGCCCTTTGGCAAGAGCTGCACCATCACCGTCGAGAACATCGCCGAGGAGCAGATGACGCTCTACTACCAGATCAACTACACGCTCACCGAGGTGCCCGAGGACGCGGGCCGGTTCCACGCCCAGTTCCGCCGCACGAACCCGCTGCCGTACAAGGAGGTGTACACGCTCGTCGACGGGATCAAGGGCAAGGGGCACTATGTAGGCACGTACATGGCCTGGCAGGTGAACAACACCGGCTGGTGGGGCGAGGGCGAGATCAAGTTCTACCTGGATGGCGATGAATGGCCCACCATCTGCGGGACGGGCACGGAGGACTACTTCTGCGGCTCGTACAACTTCGATCGGGACGGGCAGTACACGGAATTCAGCACGGCGTACGCCGGGTTGCCCCAGGTGATCCGGCCGGACGGCACGTATCAGTCGCAGCAGCGGTTCGGCCTATACCGGTGGCACATCATGGATCCGATCCGGTTCGAGGAGGATCTCAAGGTGACGATGCAGGCCCTCGGCTGGCGTTCGGGGGGCCGCTACCTGCCCGCCCAGGACGACATCGCGTCGGTGGCCTACTGGTATCAGGCGGAGCCCCATGCCCGGTTCCCGGAGTTGCCCGACAAGGATTCGCTCGAAGTCATCTGACAACGCGCTGCCGTCAGGTTTCTCGGTTCGGCCGTTCACGATGGCGGAAGCATCAGCCCTCCCCCCGGGACTCGATGAAGGAGCCGGCTCGGTTCCTACCGTCGACGCGGTTGGCTATTCTCGCTGCGTCCCGCTGGGACGCCCCACGCGCGCCACGCGTTCGTTGGCGACGTGTGAACGCCTCGTCCCGTCATGGCGCGGGGCGTTTCTTGCGCAACTCGGCCTCATAGTCCTCCATGCGCAGGAATGGCCAAGCGTGTTTGTCGCCCGCACTCCAGTACGCGCACATTTCCCTGCGATACAGGGCACCGCCTGTGAAGACATTCGTCACTGCCCATCGAAGATGCTGCCACACGCCCAACTCGCGATCGCCAGGCTCCGGCGGCCACTCGTACTCGAGGCCCGATTCAAGAAACAGCAAGATCCGCTCGAACGTGTCCGCGTCCTCGGGCGAGGGCGCGTATTCACCTTCCAGCTTCACGGGTGCAACACTCAATCCCTGTGTGAACGCCCAAACGTACACCTTGTAGATGAGTGGATCGTCAGTGAGCTCTGCCCAACTCACTCGTCTTCGTGAGATGATCCCCTTTCGGCCCCTCATGAAAGTGAGTACTTGACTCGCGTAATCGATGTCCGTTATCTCCGTCTCGTACAGGCGCCTCGTACACTCCACAAGCATGGCCCGCGCTTCTTTGTCTATCGGCATGGCGACTCCTCCGCGGCTTCACCGGAGCGGCGCGTCTGCATCCTGCGCCACATCACTCCTCCCGGCCCCGCAACGGCCTGTGATGGCCATTGTGTCCTGTCAGGTGTCCTCTTGCGACGCCACGTACCCCGCGAGGGGTACCACAACTCGCCCAGCCCGGGGTCAGCGTGTGCCCGAAGGGCACACCGCCACCCCGGGAACCCTTCCCAGGGCGCGACCTCTGAAGGAGTTCGCGGCGCCCCCCGGGGAAACTCGGCAACGACCTGTTACGTTTTGTCCAACCCTTTCAGGGTAGGGCGATGTAGATGGCTTTCCCTTTCCCGGGGTGGCGCTCCGCACCTTCGGCGCGTCGCTGACCCCGGGCTCGAAGCCTGTCATGCCCCTTCGGGGCATCGCC
>JAFGTL010000152.1 GCA_016934125.1 Candidatus Hydrogenedentota bacterium | reverse complement strand
CGCCGCTCGCGCACCATGCCTTCCGGCGCCCACGCGATGGGCGGGAACGCCCGTTGCAGATCGGCCGGCTTCACGAAATCGGCTACCACCGGGCCCAACCGCTGTTCGTTCACGAACAAAGACACGCCGACCTCCCCCGTGCCGAGGTCGGGGCTCAGCAACACGGCGGCCTCATAGGGCATCACCTTGTCCACGACACCCTCGCTGACGCCCAGCTTCTGGAGCACGTGGCGCGCCAGGTATTCCTGGGCCCGCGGCGGCCACGCCACCACGCGCAGCGTGGCGTCCGGCGGCGCCACGGCCTCGTGGGACACGGCCGGTGCAGGCCGGATCGCTTCGTATTTCACGTCCGCCACAATCGCCGCGACGATCACCAGCGCCGCGAGCGACACAAGCACGCCGATGAGGATCTTCCAACGCGTTTTCACAGGGCTCCTCCTCTCTGTGTGCCGCGCTCCAGGATGCGGCCACATCCTAGGGACGCCGCCGCAGGCTTGTCAACCGGCGGTATGCGCCGGGGCCCGCCGGGAATCGGCACGGCGGACGTCAGTCGCACAGCCATTTCGCGGCGTTCTCACCGAGGATCATCTGCTTGTGCCGCTCCGGGATGTCTGCGGCGAGCACCTTCGTCATCTGGACAACGAAGCTGCGGCCGGGGATGTCCGCCCCGAAGAAGATGCGTTCCGGCCCGACGTGTTTGAGCAGGCACTCGACGATCCCGTCCTCGGGCTCACCGCCCGAGATGTCCATGCACACGTTGGGATAGTCCTTCACGATTCGGCCGGCCTCCTCCCATCGGCCCCCGGCGTGCGCCATCCACACCTTCAGATTCGGATGCCGCTTCACGGCATTCACGACGTGGTGGCAGGTGGATTCGCGCGGCGCATGGCCGACGGCCTTGAACCACGTGTGCTGGAGAATGGGGATGTCGAGTTCGATGGCCCGTTCGTAGATTGGATCCAGCCGGGCGTCGTCGGCGAGTTGGGACATCCACAGTTTGATGGCCTTGCACGGGCCATTGACTACGTCCCGCTCGAGTGCCTCGAGGGATCGATCGACGTGATCCGCACTCAGATACACCTGGCCGATGAATCGATCCGGATGCTTCGCGCAGGCCCGAACCACGTCCTCATTGGCCTCGTCCTGGTGTTCGGGCGACGGGGAGTGCTCCCAGCCCCGGGGCGGCCTCCCGAGCGAACTGATGGCGATCTTCGCGATGCCGGCCTGATCGGCGGCCTCGAGAATCTGCTTCAGTTCGGCGTCCTCCGAGGTGATGATGTGCGCGTGGCAGTCGATGATCATGGATGACTCCGCCTCTATCCCCGTCTGCGAGCGGCCCTAACCATAGCACCGGCCTGTGCCCCGCACAACCCGCCTAACGAACCGTGATCGCGAGCGACTCGGCCTCGCTGCCGGCGGAGAGGGCCGGCCCGGTGATGCGCACACTGGCGTTGCCTGCCGCGTCTGTGGCCCGGCACCGGAGCCGGTGCTCGCCGGGGGCCAGTTGGAGCGGCCCGTCGTAGGGAGCGAAGGAACCGCCGTCTACGGACACTTCGAGGGTGTGCACACCCGACAACGCGTCCTCTGCCTGGAATTCGAGCCGGGTGTCGCGTCGGGCGTAGTAGATGCCGCCTTCCTGCTCGAGGGCGGGATGGGCGTTGAACACGATGACGGGGGGCGTCACGTCGATGCGGACTTCGCGCCGCTCCACCGCCGCGTCCGGCCCGGCCCGCCTGAACTCGAGGGTTGTCGTGCCTTCCTGGGCGATACGGGCCTCGGCGCCGCGCTGCCACTCGCCCCCGTTCAGCCGGAACCAGCCCTCGGCGCCGAACGGGATCGTCACGGGTTCCCGGTGCCACACGGCCGGTTCCGGGGCTTCCTCCACGCCGGCCTCGGGGGGCTTGGGGCCGAAATACACGTCGTCGATCCACGCTGTGCCCGCCTTGCGCGCCAGGCCAATGTAGAGCGTGGCGCTCACGACATCCGCGCCGGGCCGCCACGTGGTGGACGCCAACTCCCAGTCGTGCGTGCCGGGCGTGAGGGGGAGCCGAAGTGTGTGCCGGCCCCCGTCCTTGAAGGCGACGTACGCGAACAGGAGGAAATCGCGGCCTTTGTCGCCGGTGATGCCTTCTGTCTTGTGCCAAGCCGACAACACGAGTTCCTCGGGCGTCCTCTGAAACCGGATCGGCGCGGCCTGCGCCCCGGTGTAGAGGTTCGGATCGCTGCGTAGCTGCTCGGGCGCGATGGTAAGCCGCAGGGAGTGCGCGCCCTCGTGGGCGTTCTGCGCGTCGAGGGCGTAGTCGGCCCCATAGGGCAGCCAGGAGGCGGCCACCGCGGTGTCGTCTTCGAATCCGGGCGCACCGACGAGGTTGTGCGGGCCGCGCTCCTCGGCCGGGGCGATGAGGCGTTCCAGCACGGCCACGGGCAAGAGGTGCTGCGGCTGGAAGGCAGGCCCTGTTGCGTATCGCAGCATGCCGTCCATCAGTGCGACACAGGACGGATTGGCGGGATCGTATATACAGGTGGACACCAGCAGGCGGCCCTTGCCGACGCGGTATTCGAAGAGGGCGGCCTGTTTGCGGACGTGTTCCGCTGAACTGATGATCTCGAGTATCGGATCGAACGGGGCATCGAGTTCATCGAAGAGGGCACAGGCCGCGCCCTCCAGAATGGGATAGAACTGCCAATCCCCCCATCCATCGTGGGGCAGAGACTCGAAGACGGGGTGACGGGCGAGCACGGTGCCTACGTTGTGGTGTTCGCGCGCGCCGAGGCCGGGCCGGAACGAGCGCCATGCCGTGTACTCGGGGAATGGGGCCGCGCCCAGAAGGAGCACGTCGCCGCCGTCGGCCAAGTGGGCGGCGTCGCGCTGCGTCAACCGCGAGACGATGCGAAAGGGCGCGGTTGACGCCTCCGTCAGCGTCCGCAGGCCGCTGTAGCGGCCGTGCAGCAGTTCCAGAGCGGCCGGATCGGCATCGGCCGCGATGTCGGGCGGCGCGGGCTGCGGAAACACCCAGAAATCCCAGTCATTGGCCAGGTGATAGCCGGGTGCGACGAGGTGGAGCGACAGGTTGAGGCGGGTGGTGCGGGGCACGGCGGGCCACTGGATGCGGAGCGTGCCAAGCGTCGTGACGCGGCCGTTCGGCGCGTCTACGTCAACCCACTCGCCGCCCAGCACGGCCGCGCCACCGTCTTCGTTCAGTTCCCACACGAGCCGGCCCCCGTCAATCGGCCCGTCGCCGTATGCCGATATCATCACCTCGGCCTCGAAGGGCTGCCCGGCCCAGAAGGATCGGTTGATGCTGTCGCCGGCGAAATCGAGGAGCAGCACGCTCTCGTTGTTGTAGCGGCGGATGCCCTGGAGGGTGTCCCCGCCCGGCTTGGGTTCGGCGAATTCGTCCAGCATGCCGACGGTGTAGTGGGGGCAGAAATGCATGTCCGTCATGCCCAGGTACTCGTAACCGGCCAGTTCATTGCATTTCCGCGTCTTTTCGACGCAGTACTTCTGGCAAATGGCCTGAAGCCGGGCGCTGTTTTCGCTGTAGGTGCGCCAGCGATCCAGCAATCCGGCCCGGGCCAGATCGTCGCGTAGTTTCGTGTAGAGATACGGCGGCACCCGGCCCGTATACTTGGCGGCGTTGTCCGGGTTGAGATACGACATGCCCATGAACAGCTCGTGCATGGACAGGGGCTTGTCGTAGATGGCGAAACGCCTCTCCATCTCGCGCCATGGCTCCGCGAAGTAGTTGTAGCCGAAGGCGCCGCCCGAGTAATGGCCGAAGATATCGCAGGCCCGGGTGTACTCGGCGAGCCGTTCGGCGTGGTGCGGGAACGGCTCGGGCGTCAGGGCCTTCTTGTCCTCGTCGTCGAAGGCGTAGTCGACGCCGCGGATGGCCTGTTGCGGCATCACCAGGCACTCGGGATGGAGCGACTTGATCAAGTCGTATTGCCGCTGGAACTGGGCGATGATGCCGTCGTAATAGTCGCGTTCACCGCCGAATCCGAAGAGGCCCAGGCTCGGATACCTCCGGCACAGCCGGACGAGGGGCGTCCAGACTTCCTCATAGCGATCGCGGTGTTGTTCGAGCACCGTCATGTGATCGCCGCACTGGAGCACAATCCCGAGTTCGTCGGCCGCTTCCATCATCTCGATGGGACACACCCGCGCCGCGAAATTGATGTAGTTCATGCCGGCTTCTTTGGTGCGCGCGATGCGCTGAAGCCAGAAGTCCTTGGACACCGGCGTCGTACAGTGGACGGGGAAGTAGTAGGCGCCGAAATCGCCCCGGAGGTAGATGGGGGCGCCGTTCAGGAAGAGGCGCCGGCCTTCGTGCGTCCACCGGCGCAGGCCGAACCGCTGTTCGCAGCCGTCAAGCAGGCTGCCGTCCGCCGCCACCCAGCGCAGCCTCGCCCAGTACAGGTTCGGTTCGTCAGGACTCCAGGGGAGGATGTCCTCGATCCGGGCGGCCCACGACACGCGCTGGGCGCCCACGAACGCGGGTGCCGCTGCCTCGCCTTGGGCCAGCACCGCTTGGTTCGCCGCGTCGCGCACCTCCCAGGCGAGCGATGAAGCCGGCATCGGCTCGCCGCCGGGCGCTTCGAGCTCGACTTGCCAGGCCACTTGCTTCAAGTCGACGCCGGGCCGGATGTATAGATCGGCCACCCGCCCGGCAGAGGGCGCGATGTCCAGCACGATGGCGCGCATGATGCCGGTTGCCTTGCCCGCATTGCCGATGAAGGCCCAGCCGCCCGCGAATCCGCGCGTGTTGTCGACGGAGATGAGGATCTCGTTGGGCCGCCCGAACTGCAGGCGATTCGTCACGTCCAGTGTCCACGGCGTGTACACGCCGTAGTCGTAGGTGCCGGCGTGCTCGCCGTTCAGCCAGACGTGCACCTGCCCCACCGCCCCGCCGATGCGGAGTTGCGCCGCGCGCCCTTCCCAGGCCTGCGGCACGTCGATCATGCGTCGATACCAGCCGGTTCCCGTGAGGTAGCGCACCGGTTCGATGGTGGTCGTGAAAACCGCGTGTTCCCACCAGGCCGCCGATGCGAAGCGATCGAGTTGCTCGTCCCAGGCGCCCGGCACGGCCGCCGTCACGTCGAATGCGGCCGGGGCGGGCGGCGCCGGGATGTCGTCGGGCGACGCGGCAGTCCAGGTGAACGCCCAGTCCCCGTCCAGGACGATATGGATCGGCTCGGCCGGCGCATCGCCCGATGCCGCACTCGCCAGCAGCCAAGCCAACCCCGTCGTGAGTACGCCCATCGCATCTCTCCTCGCTCGCGCGCTGCACGCCTGAGCGCGACGTACGGAGTCTACCAGAGGGCTGGACTCGATACGAGCGCGTCGTCCGGGGGTATTGAGGCGGCCGCCTTGCGGCGCTACACGCCCTGCGCGATCGCGCGCGCCACGGCGGCCGTCATGTCGCGGTAGTGCTGATCGCCGAAGATCCACACGTGGATCATGTACGTGTTCAGCCAGTAGAAGAGCCGCCGGAACTCGTAGCCCGGGCGGAACGGGTTGTGCCCGGCATAGGCCCGGAAGAAGGCGGGTGTCACCGTGCTGAACACCTCCAGGTAGGCGAGTTCGTACTCGACGTCGGCGTACTGGGCGCCCGGATCGACGAGGCCCGACAGGTGCCAGCCATCCTCCCGCCGATCCACCATCACGTTCGCCGCCCAGATGTCGCCGTGTACTAAGGTGGGCCGGCCCTGCTGGCTCAGGACATCCGGGGCGGCCGCCACGGCGCGTTCGATGTCGGCCAGCACCTCATCGGGCAGCCGCGTCGTCATCTCCTGCTGCAAGGCGCACAGCCGGGGCACAAACACATCCGTCCAGTGCGCGTGTCCGGCCTCGCGGATCCCGCCGAAGGTATCGCGGGTGTGGGAATGCAGTTCGAGCAGGGCTTCGGCGAGTTCGCAGTCGACGCGCTCGCGATCGGGGGCCGTCAGATCGGCTTGAGGGAGATTCACACCCGGCAGCGTCTCGATCAGCAGAAACCGGAACGGCACCGCGTCGAGCGGGCCGCCGCGGAGATATACCTGCGGGCACGGAAAGGCGGTGGTAGCGCGGAGGAAGTCGAGGGCATGCTGTTCCGCCACAAACACGGCCTCGTCGGGCTTGGCGCTTAGCTTGATCACGGCGGTGAACGGGGCGCGATCGAAGTGCAGCCGGAGCACCGAGTTGATCATGCCGCCGTGAAGCCGTTCGACGCCGCTGCATACGACGCCGTCGCCGAGCCACGCGGCCAGCACGGCGCTCGCCTGCTCCCGGGTTAGGGCATGCTGTGTCTCTGGCTTCGTCACCCTGAATCCTCTATCAATTGCCTCGCGAGATGCCGAACCGGAGCGTCTTCCCGGGCGTGAGCCGCGCGCGTCTGTCGAAGATACGCCGGCCCCAGTCGGCGAGGACGAATTCCGAGAGCGCCAAGCCCCCGTGCAACACCGTCAGGCTGATGCGCGCGCGCTCGGCGGTGCACGCGATCCGGCAGGTGCCCCAGGCTTCGCCACTCGCCCAGAAGAACCGGCCTTGGCGCGGCGCGAACGTCATGACGCCGTCCACGGCCGAATACTGGAATCCCGTCAGGGCCACTACCGCCGCCCAACTCGCCATGGCCCGCGCATAGTGGTGGCCGCATTCCGCCTCGTCGAAGGGGCTGCGTTTCCGGCCGTCATATCGGCTCCGGATGTTCTCGATGCACCGCAAGCCTTGTTTCTCTTGGCCTTCGTACAGCATACCGACGGCCGCCGTGTACTCGAACCCCGTCATCACCTCCGTGAAATAGGGGAAGGGATTCGCGGGCCGCCCCTTCGGATAACTCGCCATGAGCAGGGCCGATTCATCGCCGAGGGCGAAGCTACGGAGGCAGTTGAAATGGCCCGTCATGCCTTCGCACAGGTTGTACTTCATGATGCTGCGCAGGGCTTTCCGCACATGGGCGGGCTTGAGCAAATAGCCCAGGCCGCAGACGTGCGCCATGAACTGCCCCACGAGTTGATCCACCAGACACCCGGGCCCAAGCTGATACTCCGGTTCTGCGCTCGGCGCCGAGCCCATGCCCGCCCGGAGGCCGTCGGCCACGCGGCCCTTTGCCGCGCGCACCTGATGCTCGTAGTACTCCCCGTTGAACAGGTTTTCGTCAATCCATCGGCTGCCCTGCTCGAAGAGGCGCCGGCACGTGGCTGCGAAGGGTTCGTCGCCAAGGTAACGGGCCATTTCCTCGGCGGCCCGGAGGGCGCCGAGATACCAGCTGCCCATCTGCGGATTCGGCCCGTAGTACTCGACGTCCATGGTGTTGTGCTGACAGCCTTCCATGACGCCGTCTTGATCGGCATCCCATCCGCCCGGCACCCAGCAGAACGACAGGGCCTTTTTCACGTTTGGCCAGAGGCGTTCGAGCAGCGCGTCATCGCCCGAGAGGCGCCAGTCCCGATACATCTTCATGATGCAGCCCATCTGGCCGTCGGCGGCCGCCTTGCCGTGATCGCGCGCCCGTTCGAGGGGCAGGTTCACGCGAAAACTCATCAGGCCCGTGTCGCTCGTGGCATGGGCGAACTCGACGTCGCGCATGGTTCTGGCCAGGCTGCCGAACAGGAACGCCGTGGCCTGCTCGTAGTTCCACACGTGCGTGCACGAGCCGTGGCAGCAGCCGCCCTGGTTCGAGCACCCTTCCCATCCGTAGAACCGGCCGTCCGGCGTGCGAAAACACGTCTGGCTCCGCAGCGTGCTCAGGTTGAACAGGGCGGCTTCCTTCACGGGCTCGGGCAAATCGCTCGCGCAGAAGGCCCGCACGAACGCGACAGTCTTCCGCTCGAGCGGCGCAAGTCCTGCCGCGGCCTTCTCGGCTACCGCCCAGGCATCTGGATACCGCTCGGCGTAGTAGTTGCCGATCCGATCCGCCTCGCGGCAGGCGCCCTCTGCGGCGCACGGCGTCCAGGTGTAGCGATTCGGGAAGTGCCAGGCCAGGAGAAACGTCACGGAACGCTCCGCCCGGGCGGGCACAACCACTTCTGCGGCAAGGGACGCGATGGGGCACTCGCCCGAGCCGGCGCCCCGTTCCTCGAGCCGGCCGTCCTGGCTGAAGTCGTCCCAGAACTCCAGCAGCGGCGTGCCCCATCCGGCGTCACGCCAGTCGGTGCGGAAACTCACCGCGCCCTTGGCCGTGGTGGCGAGCGCCATGCTGCCCCACGCCTCCGCGGTCGTGTCGCCGCTGGCGCAGTGCATGAACACGCCCCGCACCCCGTGGCCGCGGCGGAAGGTGTTGCGGTTGGTTCCGCGCTTCGAGGCATCGGCGATGCCGGTTCCGATGAAGCTGGGCACCGTGCCGCACACCGACGCGGCCACGCGCTTGGCCGTGCGGTTCTTTAGCACGAATCGGAGCACCGCCACAGGAATGCCGCTGGCCTCCGGATCGCCCGGGATGAGGGGATTGAAGGCCTCGATCCGTGCCGTCAGCGGCACGGCGCGATCGGACAGCACCACCTGGCCCAGCGGATACGCCGCCGCGAACGAGCATGTCGAGAATCGGGGCAGGCCGTGGTTGGGCGCGGTGGCGCCGTGGGCGCCTTCGTAGGCCGACACGTCGAGCGGGCCTTCGAGGGCGCGAGCCACAGGCTCCGCACCGGCGGCCCGCGCATACAGCGCGAAGAACGGCCCGGTGCGCCGCGCCATCGGCACGAAGCCCTTGTTCGGGCGGTTCGCGATCTCCCAGTCGCGCAGATCGCCCCGTCCGCCGAGCGATACCGTGCCCGTGCCGATGCCGCCGATCGGGAGCGCGATGCGCGCAAGGTGATCGCCGTCATAGCGCTTCAACACCGGCCATTTCGCGTTACCAGACGCTTGTCGCATGGTGCATGTCCTTCGTTAGGCTGTCGCCGCCTGAGTCGTCACTCTATGCGAGCGCGCTGCCTATCGCAAGCCCGCGCTTTTGACGGACACAGCCGCGCACGATACTATGGCGCAAGGCCGGCGGAACTGGGAAAGGGAGGGCACATGTGGTATGCGATCCTCGCGGGGATGATGGCCGTGGCCGCTGATGATGAAGCGCAGCCGATGCCGGGGGGCCCTGTCCTCGTTGAGGGGGCGTTCGAACTGGCGAACGTATTGCCGCCCCTCATGGACGACGACGATCCGCGGGCGCCGTACCGGCGTGCCGAGGGGGAACTCCCCATCATCGTGCCGCCTTTCGAGCAGCATGTGCGCCGGTTCTCGCCGGTGCCGCCCAAGGACGCCGTGTTCGAGCGGGCGCGTCAACTCGATGCGTGGGCGGCGTGGCGCAGAACGGCGCCGGATATTCCGGTGGGCCGCGTGACGGGCTTCGTCCAGGACGGCCCACGCACGTGGATCGGCACGGAGTGCGGGCTGTTCCTCGGAACGGAGCGGCATCCGCACTACGGCGTCGATGGCCCCCTCGCGACGCGGATCACAGCGCTCGCGCTCGACTCGAAGGGCGCCCTGTGGGTTGGAACGCCCCTCGGCCTGAGTGTGCGCGAGGCGGACGGCGCCTGGCGCGCCCTCCGCGGCGGTGACGGATTGCCCTTCGAGTACGTGACGGCGCTTGCCGTGGACGGCCGCGATCGGCTCTGGATCGGCACAACGCGCGGCGCGGTTCACTACCGCCCGTACGAATCAGGCCGGCAGTGGTTCTACCGGGCCGGCGAGCGTTATCTGCCCGGCGACGCGATCGACGATATTGCCCTCTCTGAAGACGGCGCCGAAGCATACTTCGCTACGGACAAGGGCCTTGGCTGTATCGCGACGGTGACGACGACTCTGCTCGAAAAGGCCGTGGAAATCGAGAAGCGCCTCAACGCGCGGCACCGCCGCTTGGGGCTGGTGGCGGAGTGCTTTCTGGACGATGCCGAAAACCCGACATCGCACCGCATTCCCGACAAAGACAACGACGGGCTCTGGACGGCGTATCACGTTGCAGCCATGTCGCTCTGTTACGCGGTGACGGGCG
>JAFGTL010000151.1 GCA_016934125.1 Candidatus Hydrogenedentota bacterium | reverse complement strand
GCCGGCAGAACGAGGATGCCGCCCCCGTTCCGCCGCCCGCCGCCGATCCCGCCGCTCAACTCGATCGCCGCGAACTCATCCAGTGGGTGCGCGCGCAACTCGGCGAGTTCCCCGAGAAGACCCGCGAGGCCATGCTTCTGTGCTACGTGGAAGGCTACAGCGTGCGCGAGGCCGCCGCCATCCTCGATATCCGCACCGCCGCCCTCAAGAAACGGCTCCAGTACGGCCGCCAACTCCTCAGCGATCGCGTCCTCCACCACCTCGCCGAGCCCGACGATGAACGCGACCGCCTCAAGAAGCACGTCCTCGCCGCCGTGCCCTTCGGCGCGGCCCCGTGGAAGGCGGCGTCCGCCGCCGCCACCGGCGTGCAGGCCGCGCTGGGCGGACTGCTGGCCGGCAAAGGCGCCCTCGTGTTCGGAATCGCCGCGGTGGCCGCCGTGTCCGCATCGCTCTGGCTGGCCCATTCCCGCCTCGAACCCGAACGCCAGGCGGCGCCCGCGGCGCAGAATGCCGCCGCGCCGTCCGATGTGGCCGATGCGGTGTCCGCTTCCGCACCGGCCCCGGATCCGGGCGGATCCGCTGACTCGGCCGCCGCGTTCACCGGCTCTGCCACCGCGGGTGCCGGGGAACTCGTCCTCCACCTCCAGTACGGCTCCGGCAACGCGAACGCCCGCTCGGAAGCAGACGCTCAGCCCGTTCCGGGCGCCACCGTCCACCTCATTCCCCTCCGGTTCGATCGCGCCGCCTTCGCGCGCGCCGCAGACGCGCTCGGAATCGACGAGGACGCCCGGGACGCCCTGATGTGGCGCGCCACCGCCACCA
Organism: Candidatus Hydrogenedentota bacterium; assembly: GCA_016934125.1. Taxonomy (GTDB): domain Bacteria; phylum Hydrogenedentota; class Hydrogenedentia; order Hydrogenedentales; family SLHB01; genus JAFGTL01. The sequence goes on along the minus strand of JAFGTL010000151.1, from coordinate 1,866 downwards.
TGCCGTCGCCGGACGCCCCGGGGCGAGCGGAGTGGGAGGTGCTCGCCCAGGAGAAACTGGCCCCCCTGCGCGAACTGGCCGAGGCCCTGAAGGCCTCTGACGGCGATCCCGTAGCCGAGGAGCACTGGGAGCAACTTGAAACGGCCATGGAAGGCACACCGGTGCCGCGCGGCGTATGGCGCACCGGCACCAGTTCAGGCGATGGCACGGCCACATTCGCCGGCATCGCGTCCGGCCGCTACCTCGCCGCGGTGAGCCCGGCCGGCGAGGATTCCCGGCTCTACTCCTTCGATCCGTTGCCTGAGCGGAAAGCCTACGTGCCCAACCTTCATCGGATCGCCGTCCACGACGGCCCGCGCACCGAATTGACACTGCTTGTCCAGGACACCGTCAGCACCATCGAGGGCGTCGTGGTCGATGCGGCCACCGGCGCGCCTGTCGAGCGCGCAAACCTCTCCTTGTCCGGCATCCCATCCGAGGATCTCGGCGTGCAAACCGGCGCCGACGGCCGGTTCAGCTTCTCCATCAACCACTTGGGCTTCGGCGACTACACCATCGAATGCACCGATTCGCTCCACGCGCCCATGTCCGTGTCCGGCCGCCGCGAGCCCGGCGTGCCCATCGAACACGTCATCGCCCTCCAGCGGCGCGGCATTGTCTACGGTTACGTGCGCGACACGGCCGAGAATCCCGTCCCGCGGGCCGCCATTATGCGATACGCCATCGGCGGCGGAGGCGCGCAGGGCATCGCCACCACCGACGACTCCGGCTACTACGAGGCCCCCCACGACGGCGGCCCCTTCCGCCTCTGCGCCAGCGCCGGACGCGTCCGCAGCGAGCCGGCCGCGTTCGAACTCACCGCCGGGCAATCCGTCGAGTACTCCTTCACCGTACCCCGGGCCGCCCACGTCACGATCGAGGTGAACCCCGGCCTGTTCGCGAAGGCCATCGAGCGATTCGACTACTCGATTCTCCTCACTGAGGATCACACGGCCGGCGTCGCCCTCCGTAACGAGGCCCCCAACCGCTTCGTCCTCGAACACCTGCCGCCCGGCCACTACTCGCTGCTGCTGATGAAGAAGGGATACGACGGTGTCGCCCTCGACTTCGCCATGGACGCGTCCCTCGAGGACAAGACGTTCACCGTCGAACTCCGGGCGGCCCGCCCGTCCATCGAGGTGTTCGTAACCAACCCCGGCGGCACGCCCGAGCCCGATGCCGGCGTCGTCCCGATTCACATCAGCAGTGCCTCGTTCCGACAGGACGGCTCCCTCAGCGGCGGCTGCTACATCCACCTCAGTTCACTGGCCGTTCGCACCGACGAGCGCGGCCGCGCCGTGCTCGAGGGCCTTGTGCCCGGCCTCTATCAGCTCCATTGTGGCGGCGTCAAAACCCTCGTCGAAATCCCCGCGTCCACCCCCGTATCCATTCAGACGGCCCCCGAAGAGGAGCGGCCCTTCTTCATTTACCTTTCAAGGGACGATTTCCGCGCCCACAGCGGCTCACTCGACGGCCCCCGCCTCACCCTTGGCGCCGACAGCGCTCACTTCGTCCTCGCTTCCTCCGGAGTCCTGTCCAACGGCATCACCGAGCCCGGCGAAAGCCTCCTCTTCGTCGTCAAGCAGGGCTACACCGCCGCCATCCAGCCCCTCACCGTGTCCGAGGCCGAGTGGGCCGACAGGCAACAGCGCAACCGGAACGGCTTCGACGGCCCCCTCGATGTCGTGTTCCCCGAAGGCGGCGGCGTCTACGGCGTCGTCGCCGACGATGTCCGTGCCCGCTCCCGGAACGACTCGCTTCGCGTCTATCCCGCCGCGCTATGGCCGGCTCCCAGCAACGACTCCCGCTGGCATACCCTCGGCCGCG
>JAFGTL010000150.1 GCA_016934125.1 Candidatus Hydrogenedentota bacterium | reverse complement strand
TCGTCACCGATTCCTCGCACGCGTTCCGGATCTCGAGGGTATTCTCGCCCTCCCGCAGCAGATCGCCCACGCGCAACTCGAAGGCGCACGGTTTCACGTTGTCCATGAGCGCGTAGTGAGCGTCGTAGTCCGGCTTCACGTAGTCCGGGCTGTAGTACGTGGCCAATCGATCGCCCGCGTACATCGAAAACACCCGGCCCGATCGCGTCTTCACGCGCAACGGCTTGTTCAGAAGCCGTTCGCCGGCCAGCGGCTCGCCGTTCAGGGCCAACCGCATGCCCGGATGGTAGCCCGCCACGCGTGGGTGATCGAGCCGCGCCTCGATGCACAGCACGCCCAGATGCCCCTCCGGCACAGCCGGGCACGCGAACGGGAACGAATGCACCTGGCCTTGGTCCAGCCGCACCTCGTCGAATACCGGCACGCTGCGTACCACCTCGGGCGGGATTCCGTCGCTTCCGGCCAGCCCGGCCAGACGCAGCCGGGATCGGCTTCGCGCCCACGGCGCCGGCGACGTCGTCATCATCGATTCCTGCTGCGGTTCGGCCGTGTCCGTATCCGACACCGCCAACTCGATCCGAACGATCACCCCTTCCTTGGCCCCGGCCAACCCAAGGAACTCCCAGGGAACCGCCGCCTCGATGCGCCAGCCCGTCCCGCTCCGCTCAGCCCCGACCGCCACGCCCTCCACGGCCTTCCCGACTGGCACAAAACAGAAGGCCTCGGGCGGGCAATCGGTGAGCGCATCGCCCGTATCGAGGAAATTGCCCGGGCTGAACGCGAGTTGAAACTGCCCCTCCCCGTACGTGTCGCGTTCGCCCTCCACGTCCGGACAGACGTCTACGTATACCTCGACATGATCGCCGCGCCAGATGTTTGCGCCCCGCTGCGTCTGGCGCAGGTTGTCGTCCTCGACCTCCGCGGCGATGAACAGACACTCGCCGCGCCACGCCGTCCGCACCGTCGCGCTCAGATCCTCCGGCGACTCCCAGTTCGCCGCTCCCCACACCACTTGCTCGGGCGAGGTCAACGCCATGGCGTTCGGGACTTCGCGCCAGTCGGCGAGGTCGCCGTCCACCGCAAGCGGCGGATCCGGCTTGTACGGAATGCCCAGCACCTCGTCGGCCGGCGATCCGGCCTGCACGGCGCAGCACACAACCAGGCAAAGCGTGAAGCGATTCATCCGCATTGTGTTTCTCCCGACGGTCTTGACGCGGTAGCGGCTTGCCCCCTGCGCGCCGCTGAACTCGGGCGGGAGCCCTCAGTGCCCCAGTGGAAGCCGTTCCGCCAGCGGCCGCGGCAGCCCCTGCTCGACGATCCGGTTCGCCGCCTCCCGCACCGGATACTCGACGCGGCTCAGGCGGTACTCCCGGCGCTCCATATCGAGTATCCCGAACGCCGCCCGGGGATCCCCGTCGCGAGGCTGGCCCACCGAACCCGGATTGATCAGAAACACCTTCCCGTCATCCAGTGCGAACGTGGAGTCCTCGTCGAGGGAATACATGCCATCCGAGGCGAAGATGCCGGGCGTGTGCGTATGCCCAAAAAAGCACAACGTATGCCCGTCCCGCTCCACGCGCGGCACGAAGGGCAGCGCATCCTCCCACCGGATGATGTAGTCCCATTCCTGCGAGCCCGGCGCCGCATGCACCGCCAGGAAGTCATCCAAATCCTCTGAAAGCGGCAGCGCACGCAACCACTCCGCGTTTGCAGCCGACAACTGCTGCCGCGTCCACATCGCCGCAATCTCCGCAGCCGCATGGAACCCCCACGGCTCCTCGAGCCCGCACGCCACCGCGTCGTGATTCCCCAGGATCGTCAAGACCTCCCGCCCCCGGATCAAGTCCGCGCACTCGTTCGGGCACGCGTTGTAGCCCACCACGTCGCCCAGGCACACGATTCGATCCACTCCGGCCCGATCCACCTCATCGAGCACCGCGACCAGCGCCTCGAGGTTCGCGTGGATATCCGAGATAACCGCATACCGCACTTGGGATTCCCCCTACACGCCTTCGGGATCGCCGGCGCCCGTATCCTCGTGACAACGACTCGCCCTGTACATCGTCCAGCAGCCTATCAGCAACCTCGCCCATCTTCAAGGACAAGGCCCCATTCGCGGCCTCCCCGAGGGTAGTCTCGCCCAACCATCCCCCCCCGGGGGGGGTAAACGCCGTGGCGCTATATTATAGAGGGACTTGATGCGCCCGTGGTGCGGCAAGCCCATCCTGGGCCCACCGCTTCAAGCCTCGACACAGGCAAGCGGTCAGGCAACCGATGGCGAAGACGGCACCGCTGCGGAGTGCGTTCCCCGAGACACTGGAACTGTGCCCGAGCAACGAAAGAGCCGACGCGCTCTCCTGCTGCGGCCCAGGATCGCCAACGGGTTCGACTTCTCCTGGCGAGGGAGAGAACCCACGTGCGGCGATGGAGGCGACTGCCCGAAGCGCCCCAGGGCGAAAGGGATCAGGGCCACTGGGAACGGCTTTGGGAGAGGTGTCCTACTCGGTCGAAGACCTGGCGGCGCCGGGCGCGCCATCGGCCGAGGCCGTGGAGAAGCACACCGCCGCCTTCGGCGGTTCGCTGCCCCCGGGCTCGAAGCCTGTCAAGCCCTTTTCGGGGCATCGCCGGGCGCGTGTGATCCCGCCGCTGAAGGGTGTCGTCCGAGGCCCGTCTTGCCCCGTGTTCTTTCGCGTTCAAGGCTGGGCCCCAACGCATTAGGGCCGTTTGGCCAGCGAGATGAAGTGCCCTTGCCCTCCCCGCCCTCGCAGGGCAATCTCGCCCAATCATCCACCCGGGGGGGTAAACGCCGTGGCGCTATATTATAGAGGGACTTGATGCGCCCGTGGTGCGGCATTCCCGTCCCGGGCCCGCCGCTTCAAGCCTTGACACAGGGAAGCGGTGAGGCAACCGATGGTGAAGCCAGCACCGCTGCGCGGCGCGTTCCCCGAGACGCTGGAAGTGTGCCGGAGCAACGAAAAACGCGAGGCGCCCCTGCCGCACAGAGGCTCGGGCGCTTCCGGCGCGCCCGACCAGACCATTTGGAAATGGGCTCGTCATGCGGTACGATATCCTGAGCGATGGGTGCCCTCTCGTGCGCGACGGAGCGAGCGAATCGGCCACAGGCCGGCAGGGAGGCTCGATGAAGAGTATCAGCACGAAGTTCCTGATAGCCCTCGGCTTCCTGGCCATCACCTTCTCCGGCTATATGTTCCACCATATCTGGAATGATACGCGTTCCCATACCGAGGAACTCACGACCCAGCAGGCCGACCTCGCCCTCCAGTTCGACCTGGCAATCCGCGAGTACGTGGCCGAAAACGTACGCCCGCTGACAGAAGCGCTTGTCGGACAGGATGAGTTCATCGTCGAGAACATGTCCACCTCCTTTGTCGCCCGCAGCATCTTCGACAAAGTCCGCGCGCGGTATCCCGACTACATCCTCAAATTCTCCTCCGAGAATCCGCGGAACCCCGCCAACCAGGCCGGGCCGGAGGAAGTGCGCGTGATCGACTACTTCCGCCAGAACCCCGGCGCACGCGAGTGGACAGGCGAGGTCCTCATTGACGGCAGGGAGTACCTCGGCCATTTCAGCGTCCGCCGAATCGAGCAGGAATGCCTGCGTTGTCACGGCGAGCCCGCCGATGCCCCGGCTTCGATGATCGCGCGCTATGGCGCAACTGCCGGGTTCCATCAGAAGATCGGCGATGTGGCCCTCGACACCGTCGCCATCCCGATGAACAAGGTGAATGCAGACCTCCGGCAGCGGGCCACCGGGCAAGTGGTCCGCATGAGCCTTTGGCTTGCCGCCCTCTTCGGCGTTGTCGTGCTCATGTTCCGCTTCTTCGTGACCCACCGCCTCTCCGCCATTACGGAGCACTTCCGCCTGGCCGCCCGGCTCGAAGAGGGCGAGTCCATCGAGCCGGTGCCAGTGACGGGGAGCGACGAGATCAGCGTCCTGTCTTCCAGCTTCAACGCACTCGCGGCCCGGGTGCAGGCCTTCAACCAAGCCTTGGCCCGGCGCGTCAAGGAGCGCACCGGCGAACTCGAACGGGAGGACGCCGAACGCAAGCGCACCGAAGAGGCCCTCCGGCAGGCCAAGGAGGAGTCTGATTCGGCTAACCGCGACCTGGAGGAATCCATCCGCAACGCCAACCGCATGGCCGCCGCCGCCGAAGTCGCCAACAAAGCCAAAAGCGAGTTTCTGGCCAACATGAGCCACGAGATCCGCACCCCCCTCAACGGCATCATCGGCATGAGCGAACTCCTCAAGGACACGCCACTCGGCCCCGAACAGCAGGATTACCTTTCTGTCATCCACAGCTCCGGTGTCGCCTTGCTTGGCGTCATCAACGAGATACTCGATTTCTCGAAGATCGAGGCCGGCCGCCTCGAACTCGAAACCATCGAATTCGACCTGCCCGCTACCGTCGAGGGCGTCGCCGACATGTTCGGCCCCCGCGCCCGCGGCAAGGGATTGCGGCTTGCCCTTGCCGTCGCGCCCCAAACCCCGTCCCGCGTCTACGGCGATCCCGCCCGGCTACGCCAGATCCTCATCAACCTCGTCGGCAATGCCGTCAAGTTCACTGAACAAGGCGAGATCATCCTGCGCGTCTCCCCTTGGGACAGCCCCCCCTCCTGCGCACACGGCCTCTTCGTGCGGTTCGAAGTCTCGGACACGGGCATCGGCATCGCCCCTGAACGCTCCGCCCATCTCTTCGACGCGTTCACCCAGGCCGACGCGTCGACGACGCGCAAGTACGGGGGCACCGGCCTGGGGCTCGCGATTTCCCGCGAACTCGCCGAGGCCATGGGCGGCGAGATCGGCGTCGACAGCCGTCCAGAGCATGGCTCGACCTTCTGGTTCACGGCATGCCTCGCCCCCCTCGAACCCGCCCCGGAGCCGGCTGACTGGGCCAAGCCGGGCCAGTTCGAGGGCCTGCGTGTCCTCGTGGTCGATCCGAGCCGCGGAACCCGTACCGTATACCGCGATCAACTCGCCCACTGGGGCTGCGAAGTGATTGAAGCCGAGAACGGCCACGCGGCGATCGCAACCGTACGCCGGGCGCCGCCGGATCGTCCCTTCGACCTGGTCCTTGTCGATGCGGCCCTTCCCGATATGGAGAGCGCCGATCTCGCCCAGGCCCTTGCCCAGACTCCGCAGGCCGAGTTCCCCCGCCTCATCCTCGTGACTCCGGCCCCGTTTGGGGCCGACTTGAGCGCCCTCGCTCAACTCGGCTTCAGCGGCTGCCTGTCCCGCCCCGTGAAATGGCACGCCCTCCACCGAACCCTCGCCGGAGTCCTGGCCGGCGACGGGTTCCAGGCCGCCGCAGCGGACGCGCAGCGTCCCGTCTCCCCGCTGGCCCGCCCGGCCTCCAATGCCCGGATCCTTCTCGTCGAGGACAACGCCGTCAACCAGAAGGTGGTCGTCCAGCTTCTACGTAAGCTTGGATATCAGTGCGATGTGGCTGCCGACGGGCAGGAAGGGCTCGAGGCAGCGGCGCGCGCCACCTATGACCTCATCCTGATGGATTGCCAGATGCCCGTCCTGGACGGGTTTGAGGCCACGCGCCGCATTCGCAAACAGGAAGGCGACGGCCCCCGCGTGCCCATCGTCGCTATGACCGCCCTGGCCATGAAGGACGACGAGCGGCTCTGCCGCGACGCGGGCATGGACGCCTATGTCACGAAGCCCGTGTCCGTTGCAGCCTTGAGCGAAGTCCTCGCCCGGTTCCTCGGCGCCGAGAAGCCCCTCTCCACTCCCAACCGGCACAGCGCCCCGCCGTCCACTGCGCCCCAGGACGTTGACCTCAGCCGCCTACGCGACATCATCGGCGGCGATCAGCAACTTGCCGCTGAACTCGTCGATCTCTTCCTCCACGACACCCGAGCCCGGCTTGACGCACTGCGGGGCGCTGTTGAACGCGCCGCCACGGACGAGATCGAGCACGTCACCCATGCCATCAAGGGCGCGTGCGCCAACCTCGGGCTCCATTCCCTCCAGCGCCTCGCCGAGGAACTCGGCGCATTGGGCGCCGCGGGCGACATCGCCAAGGCCGGAGAGGGGCTGGCCCGCCTCGATGCTGCCTTCGAGCGGGCCGAGCAGGCCTTGCGGACGGCTCGCTTCTGAGTCGGCCGCCTTCCGCTACCCTATCCGCCGTAGCGCCCGTACTCGCGAAGGGCCTCCCACATCGCCATGATATTCTCCGGCGGGACCTCGCTCTGGATGTTGTGCACCGTGGTGAAGACATATCCGCCCCCCGGCGCCAGCGCCTCCAGATTGCGCTTCACGTCCTCGCGCACCTCGTCCGGTGTGCCGCGCGGCAACACCTGCTGCGTCTCGATCCCCCCGCCCCAGAATGTCACCGCATCGCCGAAATCCCGCTTCAGTGCAACCGGCTCCATGCCCTGTGCAGACACATGCACCGGATTCAGAATGTCGACACCGATCTCGATGAGGTCCGGCAGAATCGGACGTACGTTCCCGCAGGAGTGGAAGAACACGAATACCCCCGGCGCGGCCCGCTTGATCGCGGCCAACAGCCGTTTCTGATGTGGCTTGAACAGGCTGCGATACTGCTCGGGCGCGATCAACTGCGATTCCTGCGTCCCGTAGTCGTCGTTCTCGACCACAATGTCGACCACATCCCCCAGCGTGCCGAGGGCCGACTCCCAGAACGCAATCTTGAGATCCGCGATCCGCCCGTACAGCCGATCCGACATTTCCGGATAGAGCAGCGGATCCATCAGGGCGGTCTCCATGCCCCGCAGGCGCTGCGCCATCTCGAAGATGCCCGCACAGAGCCCCTTCAGCATCACCGCCTTGCCCGCTGCCCGGTGCCGTTCCGCCGCCTCACGGAGCCCCGCGATCCGCGCCGCATCGCGCGCGTTGGGCCATGGATGCGCGTCGATCGTGCTCACCTCGGGGGGCGCGTCCGCCAGCGGCTCCGCCGCGATGCTGAACCAGTGCCCGCCCTCCTTGGGGAAGTGCTGCGTGATGCCCCATTCGTCGTGGTACACCCAGTGGTCGCCCCCGTCCTCGAGCCGCTCGTACACGTCCCAGTTGTGGCTTGTGAGGGGAAACAGGCCGCGCGTGTCCACCCCCAGAAGACCGAACACGTCCGCGTGCGGCACCACCACCTGCTGGACTACGTCGAGCCATACCGGCTCCTGCGGATCCAGGCCCAGGTAGGCGCGCAGATTGTCGTATGCGCCCCGAGCAATCGCGGTGACGTGCGTCCCCGACAGATCGAAGGGCACCCGGTCGGGCTCCTCACGGCGGAGTGTGTGTAGTACTCGATCCCGCGATGTCATGGCGCCTCCCCCCCGAGTCCCCTCACTTCAGCAGCGGCAGGACGCGCTTGAACTCGGGCGTGCCGGCCTCGCGCAGCACCTCGAACATCGCCATCTCGGCCGTCACGATCTCTGCGCCCGCCCGCGCCATCCGCTCGAGGCCGGCCTCGTACTCGCTCACCGTGCGCGAGCCCACCGCGTCCCGCGGCACGAACACCTCGTGCCCCGCCGCCACGGCCGCGAGGGCCGTCTGCAAAACGCACACGTGCGTCTCGATGCCCGTGATGAGCAACTGCTTGCGGCCCGTGCCCTCCAGCGCCGCCGCGAACCCTGCATCGCCCAGGCATCCGAACGCCGTCTTCTCCAGCGGCGCCATCCCCGCGAGCTCCCCCGCGACCTCCGCCACCGTCGGCCCCAGTCCCTTCGGATACTGCTCCGTCCACAGCACCGGCAATCCGAGTTCCCGCCCAAACCGGATCAGCCGGACCGCCTGCCGGACGATCGCGCCGGCACAGTGAATCTTGGGCAGGAGCCTCTCCTGGAAATCGATCACGGTGAGCACAACCGAGTGGCGGTCGAGCATCTGGCCTGAAACCTCCTCACCCCGGCCTCCCGCGTGCGGATCAGACAATACACCGCATCGTCGAGGAGGAGTCTCGACCCCCACGCCTGGAGAGAACGCCGGCCGCGATCAGTGTTCCGAGTTCCGTTCCCCGACGCGCCGCTTCCGCCGCTTCCGGTCGCGCAGCGCGTTCGCCTTGTAGAAAAGGGCCGGCTCGATGATCGGATCGTGAAGCCCTTGAGTCTCCAGATCGCCGTAGCTCACCCGCCCGCGATACGTCCGGTTCGAGAGGATGATGGCGATGGCCTGTCTCGACCACTTGTTGCCTTTGCGCGTGTAGATGCCCCTGGAATGAAGGTAGTTCACGACCTTCCCGGTGCTTCGCGTGTGGAGGTACTCGCGGAAGATGATCCGCACCACCTCCGCCTCGCGGTCGTCGACCATGAGCGGTTTCTCGCCCTCATGGCCACGCCGGTACCCGTATGGGGCCGGCCCGGTTCCGTACCTGCCCTGCTGGACCGCGTTGAGTTGGCCCCGTTTGACCTTGGCACCATGCGTAAGCCGTCCGGCGCCATCAGCATGCCCGTGCGCGCGCTCCGATGCCTCGGTTGGGGTGGAAGCCTCGCGCACCGCCCCGGCGGCTTGCTTCTGACTCATTGCTACAGCCCGATTCCCGCTTCGTGCTACTGATTCCGCTTGCATAGAGCCCACCAGAAAACGTTAGACAACTCTGCACAAAACAACAAAGGTAGAATGTACTTGGGCCCTCTATTCTTTCCGCAGCCGATAGTCCCAAGCTTTGTGCTTATAGTGTAAACGAAGTGCGGGCGTATGTCAACTGTTTTCGGGGCCGCCTCCAGCCCTCTTCTTCCCGCTACAGCACGACGCGTTGTTGCCACGCCGAACCAGTCTCTGGCAGGTGCAGGAAAAAGACCAGTAAGCGCTTCGAAATCAAAGGGTTGTGTCAACAATAAACGGCCGCGCCCCCCTGGGCGCGGCCGTCCTGGGAACAAACTCAAACAGGCGGAACCCGGACTAACGTCCCCGCTTCTTCATCTTCGCGAGCGCGGTGATGGCTGCCGGCGTGGCGCCGTAAGGTCCCGTCTCCGAGGCGTAACTCTTCTCGGAAACCTCCAGGACCTCCTTCAGACTCATGCCCGCCGCCTTGGCCTCCGCCACGACCTCGTGCATTCGTCCGATGATGCGCTTCCGGCAGTCCTCGCGGCACTTGGCCTCGACCCCCTTGTTAACGAACACACCCATGCCACGACGTGTGTAAAGGAGCCCCATTACCTCGAGGTCGCGATAGGCCTTCGCAACCGTGTTGGGATTCACGCCCAACCGTTCGGACAGTTCTCGAACCGACGGGAGCTGATCGCCGGGCTTCAGGTCACCCGCAGAGATCGCGAACTGCACATGGTTTTCGATTTGGACGTAAACGGCGACACTGCTGTTGATGTCGATACTCGATAGCATCTCCTCTTCTCCTGCACGTGCGTGTCTGGTTGGCCCCCGACCCAGCCAGATGGCCGTCTAGCTGGACAGAAGCATTCCAAACTGTTAGCATTGACAAAGCGCTCTTTCCGAGCTCCCAGTTCGTAGTATAGTATAAGCAAGTGCCGAGAATATCAAGTTTTTTCGGGTTTTCTTTTTGGGGAATATGGGTATGGCCGGTTTGATCCGCTCCAATGCTCCCTGGACTCGCGGCCCGTGCGCGGTCCTCGTGCTTCTCCTTTCCGCCGCTACGGCCGCCCAGGACGGCGCCCCGTCGCAACCCGCCCCGGCCACCAACGGTACGGTGTGGGCGGACATCACCGACATCCTGGGCCGGCCCTTGAAAACCAAGGTCGTTCTCACTCCCGCCCAAGGCGGGCAGCCCATCGAGTTCCGTTCCTCCAAAGGCACCGGCCAATGGCCCTGCCCCGCCGGGGCCTACTCGGCCCACACGCACATCTACGACGAGGGCATCCCTATCCTCATAGACATCCGCGACCTCGTGGTCCGCGAAGGGCAGACCACCGATCTGCTCGTCGAACTCGTCGAAGGGGCCGCCCCCGGCTCCTCGCCGCACGATTTCGATACCGACGCGGACCTCGTGATGGACCGCGTCGAACTGGCCGCGGGCACCGACCCCAAAGACGCCGCCAGCTTCCCCGGCTGCCGCCCCATCGAGTTCGCGTCTCCTGTGCTGTCCGCGGAGGCGGGCTGGTACCGGGGCGAACTCCACGCCCGCTCCAGCTACGGCGGCGGTGAGGAGAGCGTCGCCAAACTCGTTCGCCGCGCCGAGAAGGCCGGCCTCGATTTTCTCGCCATCACCGACCGCAACACCATGCAGGCATGCCAGGATCCCGGCTTCCATTCGGATCGCGTCGTCCTCATCCCCGCCATGGAATGGGGCAGCGACGAACGGGGCGTCGCCCTCATCTACGGCCCTGGCACCTTCCCCGAACCCGTCGCCGACAACGCGGACGCCCAAGGGCTCTGCCAACTCGTCCAAGCCCAGCAAGGCGTGTTCGCCATCGCCCACCCCTGCTTCGGCTTCGCCCCGTGGCAGTGGGGGCCGGGTTACCCCAACGCCATCGAAGTGTGGTGCCGGGGCTGGCGCAGCATCCCGCCCATATCGCTCGACCAGTTCGACGACGAGTACGGCCGTCGGCACGAGGGACGTCTCGTCTACTCCATCGCACAGGCCGTTAGCACCCCCGACCTCTCCGGCAACGGCCAAGCCGCCCTCTTCTGGGACTACGAACTCGTCCGCGGGGTCATGGCAAGCCCCATCGCCGGCAGCCTCTCTTCCTCTCCATCGGTCCCCTTGGGCCAGCCCATCACGTACGTCTACGCCCTCGAGAAATCGGCGCGCGGCATCGTCGACGGGTTGCGCAGCGGCAGAACCTTCGTCTCTTCCGGGCCGGACGGCCCCATCATCCGTTTCACGGCCGACGTGTTGCACGACGGCAAGACGGATGTCGGCATGGGGGGGATCGTGCCGACCGGCGTCGACACCCAGTTCCAGATCCAGATCGGCAACGCAAACGGCATGAAGGCCGTGCTCCTGTACAACGGCCGTTCCATCCTGTCGAAGAAGATTGAGCAGGAGAGCGACGATCAGTTCTTCGTCCTTCGCCACACCCAGCACCCCGTCTCCTATGCCGTGTTCCGCGTCTGCGTTGTCCGCACTGCCACCGAACCGGGATTCGGCCCCCTGGATGTCGTCGCCATGTCCAGCCCCATCTATGCCCAGGAGATGCTCGTCGTCGACGGTCAGACGCCTCCGGAGGAACTGTGGATCAAGCTCGAAAACGACGCCGTCCCGCCCGCCCAAGTCACCGGTATGATGGAGGATGGCGGCAAGACCTGGGTGCGCACCGGCGCACCGCCTGCAGGCCCTGAAGACGACGAAGCCTTCACACCCCCCCCCGGCGCGGAGGTGCGCACTCTCGTGCCCTCGGAACTCTGATCGCCATCATAACCGGAACCGCCTCCGCCCCTCCCCGTGGCGGCCAAGGTGCGCCCCGGCCACACCGGAAGGGCGAGCCCCGGCCGTGCGCGCTACATCCAAACTCCGCAGCCAATCTCGACCTCCCGGATTAAAGGCGGCGGGCTCCTGTGTTTGTTTACGCGAGAGACGCGGGAAGCAGGCGGGAGTCGTGTGAGAATTGTGTGAGTTGGGAAAGCAACTACCCGCCCGGCGCCCGAAGACGGCGGTCCGAAAGCACCTCGCGTTGACGGCTCTCGCAGGGAGCGGCTGACGCCGTGCCCCGGCACGGCGGGGATGTAAGTCAGGAGGTAGCGAGCGATGAGTGAGCAGACGGGCTCGGAAACACTGCGCGGCCGGGTGAAGTGGTTCAACAACCAAAAGGGATACGGCTTCATCGTGCGCAACGGTTCTCCCGACATCTTCGTACACTACTCCGTCATTCAGATGGAAGGATTTCGCACCCTGCAACAAGGGGACGAGGTCACATTTCAGCTCGTCCAGGGCCAGAAAGGGCTCCAGGCCATCAACGTGGCCACGGTGAGCTGACCGCGCTCGTAGCGGGCCGTCCTGTCCGCCTCGCCGGATGTCGTCCACGCACGGAACCCGGCCGAGCCGCCTCGGCTCCGGCTTGACCCAGTCCCTCCTTTTGCGCCACACTCTCCGCCGAACCACGCTTTCGGCTCGGCCCGGCGGGCCCAATCCGCACCTGCCCTGAAACGACTTGCGCAGGAGCTGCGGGCGCGATGGGCCATTCCTCCGAAGACGCCCCCGCCCCGTCGTAACGTTCGGCAGCACGGATTGTAACTACTAGACGGGAGACAGCTGGAATCTGCGATGGATTATTATGCCGTTCAAGGCCCGTTTTCCGATCCGGGCCGCCATGCTGACAGCTACGACGACCTGCCCGACGATGTCGCATCGATCTGCGCAGTCGTGCAGAATCTCTGCATTCACGTTCTGCACGGAGTGAAATACGGCGTTGAGTTGCCCGAACATCGGTTCAGCGAGGTGCACCTCTATCCCGTCGAGGAGATGCTCACCCGCATTCTGGAACTCGACCCCCGGCCCTTGGCGATTTCCCGCGATCCGGCACGCCGGATCGTCGCCAACTGCCGCCACTATGCCATTCTCCTGTGCTCTATGCTCCGCCATAAGGGCATACCCGCGAGGCTGCGATGCGGGTTTGAAACCTACCTCCATCGCCGCCGCTTCGGCGATCACTGGCTCTGCGAGTACTGGAGCGCAGCCGAAGAGCGGTGGGTGCTCATCGATCCGGAACTCGACTCCGTCCATTGCCAGACCTTCCGTGTCGCCTTCGATCCCCTCGACCTGCCCCCCGACACCTTCTTCGTCGCGGGTGAGATGTGGCGGCGCTGCCGCGACGGACGCGCCGATCCGAAACGATGCGGGTTCCTGGATCGGTGGGGCCTGTGGTACGTGCGCGACAACGTGATCCGCGACGCCCTGTGCCTGAACAAGGTCGAACTCCATCCCTGGGACCGCACCGGCCTCACCTGCGATCAGGGCACCGAGCTGTCCGACGCAGACGTCGCCCTCACGGATCGGCTGGCCGAGCTGACGTGGCCCTGGGTGGATCGGAACGCCCTGGGCCGGTTCTACCAGGAGTATCCCGCTTTGCGTGAGGTGCGGCCGTTCTTTGGCGAACTGAGCCTCCCCATCGGGCGATAGCGAGGCGGGCGCGGCCGCTCGCTTGAAGCAACCCCCGAAGGCTGCGTCCGGACGTCACGCCGGGCTTTTTCGGGCTCCCTCTGCTAGAATCCCCCCGGCAAGATTCGGAATGAGGGACTCATGACGCGCAACGTGACGCACATACAGGCTCGTACGCCGGCCTCAGGCAGCGCAGGGCTTCGTACGACAAGAGGGAGGGCGCGTGAGCGATCCCCTGCCGCTTGAGCCCGGCCCGCCCCGCAAGAAATCGCGTGCCCGCCACCTGTGGGTGGTCGGGTTGCTCGTGTACGTGCTGGCGATTTGGTTTGTCGGCTGGCAGAAGCTTCGCGACGCCCTGGCCGGGCTCGATGTGTACTTGCTCCTCGCCGTGGTGGGCGTCGAACTCACCGGTCAATGGCTGCGCGCCCTCAAGTGGCGCTTCGCCCTCGGCCGCGGAAGCCGCGCCATCGGCCTGTTCTTCCTGTCGCGCTGCGCGGGCTACTGGATGCCCATGCGGATGGGCGAACTGTCGCCCCTTCTGCTCAAAGGACACCGGACACCCCGGATGGGCGCGTGGATCGTGCTCGATCGGATTCTGGAGGTCAGTGTAACGCTCGCCTTGGGCGCGCTCGGCATCATTGCGCTTGGGATCCCCGCCCGCGGGATCGCCGTGGCCATGGGTATCGTCGCCCTTGCGTTTGTCGTCGTCCCCATGTTCCTGCTGACACGCCGCAAGCTCTTCCTTTGGCTGGCGGCACGAACCCGCGAGGGTTCTTTGATCCAGCGGGGAGCGCTGTTCCTGGCGGCCATTCGTGATGAGATGGTCGCCATGCGCCCGAAGATGCCGGCCGCAGCGGCCATGACGCTGGCAGCGGGCTGCCTCGACGTGTGCGTGGGCATGCTCACCTACGCGAGTTTCGGGCATCCGCTCCGGTTCGCCGTGATGGCCGGGGCGAAATGCGTCCACGCGATAGCGTGCGCAGTGCCTTTCACGCCCAATGCCACGGGCGTGCCCTTCTTCACGTCAGGCCTGTTCCTCAACCAGGTGGGCGCCGTCCCCGCCTCTGTCATCGCCGCGGCCATCGGCGTCAACCTCGCCCTCGTCAACACCGTCTTCTGGACCTCGGCCGGGCTGGCCTCACTCGATCTGCGCCGCCGGTGACTCGTCGCTACTCGGCGATCCAGAACCGCGACTTGCTCCCTCCGGGCCGGGCCTTCACGCTCACCCGAGCCGCGCACTTGGGGCAGTGGCCCGTGTACGCCGTGCCGGCCCGGTTGAGGTAGATGCGCGCGTACACGTGGCAGCAGCGGAACAGCACGCCGATGTAGGGCCGGGTGCGGGCCCCCGGCGGGCCGCCCCCGCCGTGCGAATCGGCACTATCTTGGGCCGCCACCATCGCGTTCCTTTGCCTCCGCATCGGACTTGTCCTGTTCTCTGGCGGATTCGCGCGCATGACGGAACGAGGCAAGGACATTCTCGCAGGCGCTCAGGCCGTACCACGTCAATCCCGTGGCAACGAGCCCTACCAGCAACGAGATCGCCAGAATCGTGACAAACGTCATGGCAGCACTCTTCTCCAATCCACCCCGTGGGGAACCAGCGGCGGCGCCTGCGGGGCCGGCTTCGGCTCGGACGGAACCGCCGCGCCCGCGCCCGCGATCTGCAGCCGCAACTCGTGCAGTTCGGCCTGCAACGCCTCGACTTGCCGGGCGAGGGCCTCGTTCATGTCGCGGAGGGCCTGATTCGTGTCCACCATGGCTTTGTGCGCATCGAGGAGCGCCCGGCGCACCGCATCTTCATCGCGGTCTTCCCGCAGGGAGGCGAGGGCCTGCTCCGCCCGATCATCCGCAGCGGCCGCCTCGTCGCCAGCGGCGTCAGGGCCCCGCGCCTCGTCGTCCACGGCGAGCGAATCGAACCACGCCGTCCCGCGCCCCTTCAGCACGCACCGAATCACCACGAAGTCCGTGCCCTCGGGCACCTCCACCTTCATATCCACCCCAGTCCAGTCGCGCGTGCCGTACATCGGCGCGTCCGTGCTTGTCGTCGCGAACCGCAACACGCCCCACGGATGCTTGCGGAAACACTGAAGCCAGACGGCCGCTTCCGTGCAGTCCCGTGTCCGGATGTTGGCACTTACGTACAGTGTCTTGCCGGCCAGATCTTCGATGATGTTCTGGCTCCAGTTGTTGGCCGGTTCTTTCTCATAGGGCTCCGGATTGTGGAGCAGCACCGAATGGCGGCCGTCGAGGGCGATGTCGTCGATCCGGCCCTCTGCGCCATCTTTCGGCGCCACGAACACGCTCCAGCGCTCCGGGATGTCGCCATCGAGCTTCTCGAATCCCCCGTTCACGAGCAGGTTCTCGGCCGGCGCCGTGCCTGCGGCCCACAGGACCGCCGCGACGGCCCAACCGCCGGCCCGAATGCGCGCCCATGCCGTAGAATGCCCCATGCCAGTCCCCGATCCTGCGCGCGCCGTCAGCAGACTGCCCGGCCGTCGGGCACGCGTCCCGTTCCCGCTTGTCAATTCGTGCGCAGGCCCTGGAGCCGCAGCTTCAAGTCGCGCGGGCTTGTGGCGTTCATCAACGCCACTTCGGCCGAAATGGCGTCGGCCTTGTACAGATTGAACAGCGCCTGATCGAAGGATTGCATGCCGTACTGATCGGCGCCATCCTGGATCAGCTTCAAGATATCCTTGAAGCCCTTGCTCTGCTCGATGAACTCGCGCACCGTCCGGTTCCCCACCAGGATCTCTGCTGCGAGGCAGCGGCCCGCCCCCTCCTTTCGGGGCAACAGCCGTTGCGAAATCACGGCCCGCAGTACACTCGCCAGTTGCTTGCGGATCTGGAGTTGATGGTGGGGTTCGAAGAAGTCCATGATCCGGTTCAGCGTCTCCACGGCATCCACGGTGTGCAAGGTGGAGAACACCAGATGGCCGGTTTCGGCCGAGGCCAGGGCGGTGCGAACCGTCTCCGAGTCGCGCATTTCGCCGATGAGAATCACGTCGGGATCCTGCCGCAGCGCCCCGCGCAACGCGTTGGCGAATGAAAGGGTGTCGTGGCCCACCTCCCGCTGGGTGATGATGGCCTTCTTGTCGCGGTGAACGAACTCGAGGGGATCTTCCACCGTCACCACGTGGACAGGGCGCGTTTCGTTGATCTCGTCCACCATGGCGGCCAGCGACGTCGACTTGCCGCTCCCCGTCACGCCCGTCACCAGCACCAGCCCGTTCCGCCCTTGGCAGATCTTCGATACCACCGGCGGCAGCCCCAAGTCGGGGATCTTCTGGATCTGCATCGGAATCGTGCGCAGCACGATCCGCGTGTCTCCGTCGTCCCGGCACACGTTCACGCGGAACCGGGCGATGTCCTCGAGCATGTAGGACGCATCCAGCTCGAATACCTTCGTGAATTTCGCCACGTCCGCCTTGTCGACGATGCTCTCGAGCATGCCCATCACCGCTTCTTCGCTCAGCGGCTCCGCGTCCAACCGGATCAGATCGCCATCGACTCGGTAGATGGGGGGATTCCCCGTCTTCAGATGGATATCGGACGCATTCCTCTCCACCGCGCCGTGCATGAGTTCCTGCAACGTCATAGTCACCCTCTCCTCGTCTGGGAAGCCCGAACCCCATCGTCGGATGGGCTCGGACATACCGGGCCGCCTGTGGCAAAGCAATCATACCACGACGCGCCCCTTTTGCGCCCCTCCACAACTCGGCGTGACGCGATGGAAGTTGAACTCCAGCCCGGTCTTGCGTAGAATCGGGGCCTTCCGAGGGGATGCCCGCCGGCGCCTATCGGCGCAGTGGCGGAGCCCTATCCTGTCGGATTCACATCGGCGGCCCGATACGAGCGATTAAGGAGGAAACCAATGGAAAACCGAGTCTACAATTTCGCTGCAGGCCCCGCCGCCCTGCCGCTCCCCGCCCTCGAAAAGGCGCAGCAGGAACTACTGGTGCTGCCCGGCGCCGGCGCGTCCGTCATGGAGATCAGTCATCGTTCGTCCGCCTTCAGCGGCATCCTTGAGAAGGCCAAGAGCAACATCAAGCTGCTGCTCAACATCCCGGACAACTATCACATCCTCTTCGTCCAGGGCGGCGCTTCGCTCCAGTTCTCGATGATCCCCATCAACCTGCTCCGCGGTGCATCGGCCCCGGCCGACTACCTCATCACGGGCTCCTGGGGCGGTAAGGCCATCAAGGAGGCCAAGAAAGAGGGCCCTGTCAACGTGGCCTGGGACGGCAAGGGCGACAATTTCGTGCGTGTGCCCGCCGGCACCGAATACGAACTGACTCCCGATGCGCCCTACGTGCACTTCACCTCGAACGAGACGATCCAGGGCGTGCAGTTCTCCGCCGAGCCCGACACGGGCGACGTGCCCCTCGTGTGCGACGCCTCCTCGGATATCCTCTGCCGGCCGCTCCCCATGGCGAAGTACGGCATCCTCTACGCCGGCGCCCAGAAGAACATCGGCCCGAGCGGAGTGGCCCTCGTCATCATCCGCGACGATCTCCTCGATCGCGTGCCCGAAGGGCTGCCGTCGCTGCTCGATCTCAAGAACCTGGCCGACTCGGACTCGTTGTACAACACCCCGCCGACGTTTGCCATTTACATGATCATGCTCGTCACCGACTGGTTGCTCGGTGAAGTGGGCGGGCTCGACAAGATGGC
>JAFGTL010000149.1 GCA_016934125.1 Candidatus Hydrogenedentota bacterium | reverse complement strand
CGGCTGTCGTTCATGAGGCGGACGGCCTCGTCGGCGTTGTCGACGGGGCGGATGCCGACGACGGGCCCGAAACTCTCTTCCTGCATGAGGGCCGAGTCCTGCGGGGCGTCGGCGACGACGGCGGGGGGGGCGAACCAGCCCTGGGCGGGCACGTCGAAGTCGTCGCGCGACACGATGAGGCGGCCGCCGGCGCGGACGGCGGCGTCCACCTGTTCGGCGAGAAACGCGGGCGCGCCGGGAGAGGCCATGGGGCCGAGGGTGGTGCCGTCGGCCATGGGATCGCCGGGCACGGCGTACTCGCGGGCCTTGGCGGCGTAGGCCTCGATGAAGTCGTCGTAGATGGCGCGATCGACGTAGATGCGCTCGATGGCGCAGCAGGATTGCCCCGCGTTGAACAGGACGCCGTCGACGCAGTTTTCGACGGCGAACTCGAAGGGGGCGTCGGCGCACACGTAGGCGGGATCTTTGCCGCCGAGTTCGAGGCCGACGTCGATGAAGCGATCGGCCGCGGCGCGGCTGACATCGTGCCCGCCGCGCGTCGAGCCGGTGAAGGACACGTAGTCCACGCCGGGATGGCGGACAAAGGCCTCGGTGACGGCGTGGTCGGCGACGACGTTCTGGACGAGATCGGGCGGGGCGCCGGCCTTGGCAAAGGCCTCGACAAAGGCCTGGCCGCAGCGGGGGGTGCGGCTCGAATGCTTGATGATGACGGCGT
The DNA here is from genome assembly GCA_016934125.1 of Candidatus Hydrogenedentota bacterium. Classification (GTDB taxonomy): domain Bacteria; phylum Hydrogenedentota; class Hydrogenedentia; order Hydrogenedentales; family SLHB01; genus JAFGTL01. The sequence continues at coordinate 9,666 of JAFGTL010000149.1, read as the reverse complement.
TGCCGGCGAGCAGGGCGGGCACGACGACGTTGACGGCGATGAGAAGGGGGTAGTTCCAGGCGGCCATGTCGAACACCACGCCGAGGGGCTCGTGCCGGATGTAGCGCGTGAAGCCGGGCAGGGCGGGCACGGCCTCGTCGGCGAGGGTTTCCTCGGCGATGGCCGTCATGTATTCGGCGCGCTCGACGAGCCGGCCCACTTCACCCAGCGCGTGGGCGCGCGGCTTGCCCATCTGGGTGGACACGTCGGCGGCAACGCGATCGGCCATGCCTTTGAACGCGGCCACAAACCGGATGCACAAGGCGACGCGATCGGCCATGGGCGAACCGCGCCAGCCGAGGAAGGCCTTGCGGGCGCGCTGAACGACGCCGTCGACTTCGCCGGCAGCGAGGAGCGGCAACGAGAAGGCGACTTGCTCGGTGTAGGGGTTGACGACGTGGAGTTCTTGCTTGCTCATGCTCTGTTTTCCTTCTCGAGAAGCCTGGACACAGGCCGGCGCGTCACTCAGGACGCTCTTGGCCGGCGGAACCGGACGCGTCGTGTCGCGGACACGACGACATACGCCGCGGCCGCAGTCAGCACGATACAGGCCCCGGCCGGGAGATCGGTTGCACACGACACGGCGATGCCGACGGTGGTCGATACGATGCCAATCGCGACGGACAGGAACATCATCGTATGCAGCCGCGTCGTGAAGCACCGGCTCATGGCCGGCGGCAGCACGAGCAGCGCAATGACGAGGATGATGCCTACGACGCGGATCATGATGATGACGGTGAGGGCAACGAGGCACAGCAGCAGGAGATAGAGCAGCGTGACGGGGGCGCCGCGCAGGCGGGCGAACTCCTCATCGAGGCTGAGCGCGAGAAATTCCTTGTAGAACACGGCCACGAGCGCGAGCACGAGGATGTTCAGCAGGATGATGAGGAGGACTTCATTGCGCGACACGTAGAGGATGTTGCCGAACAGGTAGGTCATCAAGTCCGTGGCGTAGCCGGGGGTCTTGGCGATGAACACGATGCCTATCGCCATGCCGATCACCCAGAGCGCGCCGATCAGCGTGTCCTCGTGTTCGCGGCGTTTCAGGCTCGCGCCGCCGATGGCGAGCGCGGCCAGGAGGCTGAACACGAGCGCCCCGGCCAGGGGCGGCCAGCCGAGCCACGCCGCGATGCCTACGCCGCCGAGGGAGGCGTGCGAGATGCCGCCGCTGATGAACACGATCCGCTTGACGACGACGTAGGTGCCGATGACGCCGCACGCAATGCTGGCCAACACGCCCGCGAGGAGGGCGCGCTGCATGAAATCGTACTGCAATGCCTCGAGCACTGGCCGGCACCTCAACGGCCGCGAAAAAGACGAGGGACACGTCTCCGCGCCTGGGAAGGCGCGCGGCTTGCGTCAGTCCCGCTTCTTCGCTCCTGTTGCGAGAGTCTGGCGTTCTCTTCAACGGCTCCGCCACGGCCATTCTACCCGATGGGGGCGGGTTTGCGCGACGTGGCGAATTGCGCGTCAGTCGGGCGGTTCGAGGCCGTTGGGTTGGGCGGGCGCGTCGGGGTAGAGCGAGCGGTAGGCGGCATAGTTGCCGAGGACGTTACGCACGAAGCCGCGGGTTTCCCGGAAGGGGATCGCGTCGATGAACGCGGCCATGTCGTCGGTGCGATACCGCCGGCGCCATTTGGATACGTTGCCGGGCCCACCGTTGTACGCGGCCAGGGCATACACGACGTTGCCGTCGAACCGCTCGAGCATCCGCATGAGGTAGTAGGCGCCAAGGCGAATCGAGTGGGCCGGGCGTTCGAGGTCGCGGGCGTGGGCCGGCTCGATGGCGTCCTCGATCTTGGCGAGCCACGCCGCCGTGGCCGGCATGAGTTGCATGACGCCGGCCGCCCCGACGTGCGACGCGACGCGGGCGCGGAACGTGCTCTCCTGCCGGCCCACCGCGAGCAGCAGGTAGGGATCCAGCCCGGTTTCCCGGGCCAGCGCCGAGATATCGAGCCAATACGCCCGGGGATAGAGCGCGCGCAGCCGGGTGATCGCCTCTGCGTCTTCGCCGGGGCCGTCCGCCGGGCCGGCGCCGGATGCCGCGAGGAAGTCGGCCGCCGACGCGGCGAGCCCGGCCTCGCCGAGCACCTGGTAGATCGGCCCTTCCTCGGCGAGGGCATCGAGGCGCCCGGCCAAGTCGAGCAGTTCCCACTCGGCCTCCTCGAACCCGAGCCCGCCGAAGAAGCGGAGCCGGCGATACCAGTCTTGTTCGAGCCACGATGCGGGCGCGACGGCCACCGGCGGGATATCGAGGGCCGCAGGCCGCACCACGGGATGGGCCAGCCCCGCCGGGATGCCTTTCCCGTTCTCGGCCGGGGCCGGGCCGAGGGCGTGGAGCCGGGCCAGGGCGCGGTGGGCGTGGTAGTCGCCGATGGGGCCTTGGGCGGCGGCCTCGTAGTCCTTGATGGCCTCGGCCGGTTCGCCGAGGGCCTCGTGGATGGCGCCGCTCCGGCACGTCGCCTCGGCGGGGAACTCGGTGCCCGGATACAACTCGAGGATCCGGGCGCAGGTTTTCAGCGCCTCGGCAGGCTCCTCCGCGGCGGCCACGGCGAGCAACGCGGCCCCGCCCCGGGCATGGCCGGGGCAGGCATCGCCGAGCCGGCGGTACATCGCCAACGCGTCGTCGGGCCTCTCCTGATCCTTCAGGCATCCGGCCACCCACCACAGCGCGTCGCCGGCGGCTTCCGACTCCGGATAGCCGCTGAGGAGCGCATCGAGCACGGCCGCGCCCTCGGTGTGCTTGCCGCCGCGGTAGAGGCTCCGGGCGAGGTGGGCGAGGGCGGGCGCGGCCCATTCGGTGCCGGGATACTGCTCGGCGGTGTAGCGCAGGCGATCCCGGCCCTGATTCACCTGGCCGACGCCGAGTTGGCACCGGCCCTGGAGGAACTGCCAGCGGGCCTGCCGATCCGCATCGTCGGCGAGGAGCGTTGGCAGCAGCCACGCGAGCACCTTGGCGGCGTCGCGGTAGTCGTCCGTAATCAGGAAGGCGTCTGCGGCGGCGAGTCGATGATCCGGATCGGGGGATCGGGCCAGATGCTTGGCCGCATCGAGCCGTTTCCACCGCGACCACGCCGACTCGGCCAGGGCGGCGAACGTGGCGTATCCCTCGTCGCGGTAGTCGGGCTCGGCCACGGCGTTGGCCGCCGCGGCCCAGCGCACGTCGTCGAACCACCACAATGCCACCGGCGGCCCGATCACCTCGTTATAGAGGGCATGGGCCTCGGCGCGGCGTTTGCTTCGGGCGAGGAGTGCGGCGAGTTCGGCCCGCGCCATGCGCTGCCATGGGCCGGCCGGCCCGTCATCGAGCACGGCGCGGTAGCGCTTCTCGGCCCCGGCGCGATCGGACGCGGCGGCCCGGCATCGGGCGATGCCGACGCCCGCGTAGGCCGCCAGGGGGCCGCCGGCCTCGACGCATTGTTCATAGGCCGCCACGGCCAGATCGAAGCGCCTGGCGCGTTCCGCGTCGCGGGCGGCCGTGTACTCGGCGGCCCCGGGCAGATCGACCGCGACCGAGGCGATGGCGACAAGGACGATAGCTAGCAACGGAACTCCCTGATCGAGGCCCGGATCCTGTGCGAATGGACTGCGGCGCCCGCCCTACTTCGGGACTTTGACGGGCTTGCCGGAGGCCGCCGACCGCCACGCGGCTTCGGTAACCTCGATGGTGCGCAATCCGCATTCCGGCGGCGTCTGGACGACGTCTTTGCCGAGAATGGCATCGATGAAATTCGCGTCCGGATTCTTGGTGTACTTGGGCAGCTTGATCTTGACGGCCTTGCCCGAAGCGTCCTGCTGGAGGAGATCGAGTCCCTGCCGCAGGAAGAAGGAGCCCTTGCTGCCCACGATGGTGTGATCTTCATACCAGCCCGGCGCATTGCCGATCACCGACATGCTGCCGAGGGCGCCGTTCTCGAACTTCATGGCGAGCGTCGAATTGATGTCCACTTCCGTCTTGAAGTTCTCGGACTTCGCGAACACCTCGCTCACCTTCATGCCCGTCACCCACATGACGATGTCGATGAGGTGGCTCCCCGAGTCGTTGAGCTGGCCGCCGCCGGAATCGGCGAGCTTCTGGCGCCACGTGCCGCGCGTGCCGCGCAACCAGCCCTGGGCCTGGATCGCCTGCACGTACTGCACCGTACCGATGGCGCCCTTGGCGATCTGTTCGCGCATGTAGCGGAACTGCGGATCGAAATGGCGCTGATACGAGATCATCAGCACGCGTTTCGCCGCCTTGGCCTTGCGGATCAGCGTCTTGGCGTGGCGGATGGTGCATACCAAGGGCTTCTCACTGAGCACGTGGAGCCCCTTGCCCAGCGACGTCATGCTCTGCTCGAAATGCACCGTGTGCGGGCTCAGGATCAGCACGCCGTCGAGCTCCTCGTTCTTGAGCATGTCGCGGTAGTCTTTGTAGGTGGGCAGCGCGGCCGCGCCTTCACACCGCTCGCAGAACCGCTTCAACGATTTCCGGCTGGGGTCGTTCAGGGCGACCACCTCGGCCTTGCCGGTTGCGTGCAGCCGCTGATAGTGCCCCGGAGCGATGCCGCCCGCCCCGATGAAACCAATCCGGATCTTCTTGGCCATGACGCCTCTCCTTCCACCATTCGTGGTACCGGGCCAATCGACGTTCGCGGCATAGTAGCAACGCGCCTGGGGCAAGTCAACGGGCTGCATCGACGAACACGGACAGGCGCGCACGCGGGCGGGAATGGGGAACCCCAACCGCGAATGGACGCGAATACACACCAATGGACGCCAACGGGAGCCGTTCTGGGGGGAGATGAACGCGGAGGCCGCGGAGGACGCCGTGACTCGCAGAGAAGAGCCGCTGAGAGTTGCTTGCTCCGTGTGGGCCGTGGCGCACGAGGGGCCGGAGGAGTCAATGACCACGGATCGCACGGATCCAAGATCGCGCAATCACACGGCACGCCCAGCCCGTGCCCCTACTCCGCGTCGAGGCCGTTGCGCTCGATGACGCGGGCGAACCAGCGGGCGCTATCCTTGACGATGCGTTCCTGGGAGTCGTAGTCGATGTAGACGAGGCCGAACCGCGTGCGGTATCCGTGTGACCACTCGAAGTTGTCCATGAACGACCAATGAAAATAGCCGTCTATGGGCAGGCCATCGGCGATGGCGCGGTGGAGTTGAACGAGGTTGCTGCGGACGTAGCGGATCCGGCGTTCGTCGCGGATCCGGCCGTCGAAGTCGACGCCGTCGGCGACGCAGATGCCGTTTTCGGTGATCGTCATGCGGGCGGGGGCGTAATCGCGGTGGAGGCGGGTGAGTAGCTCGTACAAGCCCGGCTCGTACACCTCCCACATCATGGAATACTCGCTGCCTTTGGGGAAGATCTGCGAGGCCTCGATGAGCATGACGTCGGGATCGTTTTTCAGCACGAACCGGGTGTAGTAATTGACGCCGAGGAAGTCGATGGGCGCGGCGATGGCCTCCATGTCGCCCGGCTCGGGTTGGGGCATGACGAGTTCGAGGATCCGGGCGGCGTCTTCCGGATATTGCCCCTTGAACACGGGATCGAGGTAGAACCGGTTGATGACGCCATCGTAGCGCTGGGCCGCGGCGCGATCTTCGTCGGTGTCGGCGGCGGGATGGCATGGGGCGAGGTTGAGGGTGATGCCGACTTCGGCGGGCGCGGACGCGGCGGCGCGGATGGCATCCATGGCCTAGCCGTGGGACAGGAGGATGTGGTGGGCGGCCTGGAACGTGGCCATGGGATCGGTGAGTCCCGGGGCGTATTCGCCGAGGAAATGGCCGAGGAGGCACACCACGGACGGCTCGTTATGGGTGATCCAATGGCGGACGCGATCGCCCAGGCGGGTGGCCATGAGGCGGGCGAAGTCGGCGAAGTGCTTCGCCGTGTCGCGGTTGGCCCACCCTTCTCGATCCTGGAGGGCCTGGGGCAGATCCCAGTGGAACAGGGTGATGTACGGATCGATGCCTTTGTCGAGGAGCGCGTCGACGAGGCGATCGTAGAAGTCCAGTCCCGGCGCGTTGACTTCGCCCGTGCCGGCGGGCAGGACGCGCGGCCATGACACGCTGAACCGATAGGCGTTCAGGCCGAGTTCGGCCATGAGGGCCACATCGCCCGGGTAGCGGTGGTAGTGATCGGCGGCCACGTCGCCGCTGGATCCGTCCTCGATGGCGCCAGGTTGGCGGCAGAAGGTGTCCCACACGGAGGGGGCGCGGCCATCCTCGTTCCAGGCGCCCTCGATCTGATAGGCGGCGGTGGCGGTGCCCCACTTGAATCCGTCCGGAAACGCCAGGAACCCTTGCTCGGCCATGGGAAATGCTCCTTCCACCGGCCGCCCGGCACGCGGGCGGCGTGATCAGACGCGTTCGATCTCGAGTGTAATCATGCTGCCTGGCACGAACCAAAGCAAGGCGTCTTCGAGGGCGCACAGCGCAAGCGCCGGCAGCAGCACGCACTCTTTCAGCAGGTAGAACAACCGGCCCGGCGGCGTGGCGGGCGCGTCGCCCGGGGCCGCGTCGGCCGAGACGGTGGCGCGGACGCCGAGGGCGCGCGACACCAGATGCTGGAGATCGGCCAGATTGCTTTCGAGAAACCGGCCCTGGTATGTCACGCGCGTGATCCGGAATCCCTCGGGCAGCATGCGGGCGAGTTCGTCGCGGCTGTAGCCAAGCACGACGTGATCGGCCGGATCGAGATCGGCGCCGAACCAGCGCGCGATCCGCATGCCGTGGCACCGGGACGGGCACGACAGGCGGAGCACGCCGCCCGGTTTCAGCACGCGGGCGATCCCGGCGAGCAGCCGGCCCGGATCGGGCAGGTGCTCGATGATGTGCGAGGCGATGGCCACGTCGAAGGACTCGGGGGCGACGGGGAGCGCGAGCGCGTCGGCCCGGACGGGCGCGATGGCGGAGCGCACGTCGAGTTCGCCCGCAACGCGGCGGAGTTCGGCGAGATTGCGCGGGGCCAGATCGCAGGCGGCAACGCGGAAGCCCGATCGGGCCGCGATGAGCGCGTTCGAGCCCGCGCCCGAACCGATATCGATGAGGGAGGCCTTGCCGCGGCGCCGCATGCGCGCGAGAAACCGGCGCACCGGCCCGACGCCCATGCGCGCGCCGATGTGCCAGAACACGAGGTAATCGCGGGGACACTCGTATACGAGCCACACGGTTCGCTCCCGCCCGGCGCGCCCGGATCCGGGCCCGCCCGCGCGCCATCCGCCGCGTGCACCGCCCGCTATGCGAACAGCGCCTCTACGAAATCGGCCGCGTTGAACGGCTGGAGATCGTCCACCCCTTCGCCGACGCCGATGAGTTTGATGGGAATGCCGAGTTGCTTCTGGATGGCGACGACGATGCCGCCCTTGGCCGTGCCGTCCAGCTTGGTGAGGGCGACGCCCGTCACGTTGAGTGCTTCGGTGAACAGCTTGGCCTGCTGCAGGCCGTTCTGCCCCGTCGTCGCGTCGAGCACGAGGAGCACGTCGTGCGGCGCGCCCGGCAACCGCTTGCCGACCACGCGCTGGATCTTCTTCAACTCCTCCATCAGATTGACCTTGGTGTGGAGCCGGCCCGCCGTGTCCACGAGCAGGCAGTCCACGCCCCGCGCCGCAGCCGCATCCGCCGCGTCGTAGGCCACGGCGGCCGGATCGGCGCCGTCCTGGTGTTTGATGATGGGCACGCCCGTGCGCTCGCTCCAGATGGTAAGCTGTTCGACGGCGGCCGCCCGGAACGTATCGGCCGCGCCGAGCAACACCGACTTGCCGGCCGCGGTGAGGTGGGCGGCGAGCTTGCCAATGGTGGTGGTCTTCCCGGAACCGTTGACGCCGACAACGAGGGTGACGTGGGGCCCGGAGTCCGCCTCCCAGCGCAGGGCATGATCGCCCGGTTCGAGGATCGTCGTGAGTTCCTGTTTCAGCACCTCGTAGAGGGCGTCCGCGTCCTGGATACGGCGCTCTTTGGCGACGGAGCGCATGTGTTCCACGATGGACAGGGTGGTATCGACACCGAGATCCGCCTCGATCAACACCTCTTCGAGGCCGTCGAACACCTCGTCGCCAACGGCCCCGCCGCCCGAGAACACCCTTCGGATGTTCTCGACAAGGCCGCTCCGCGTCCGGCCGAGCCGTTCGCGCAGCCGGCCGATCACTCCCCGCCGGGGCTCTGTCATGCGTCTACTCCAATTCTACAGAGAACGTCTCTGGATCGTCCCGGATTCCGTCGTGTCGCGGGAAGGCGCAGCGCGTTCAGGCGCTCCTGGGCGCAACGCGGCACGCAGGGCGGCAAAAGGGTTGGGGCCGGAGCCGGGGCGGGCGCGTTACGGCACGCGATACGCCACCACCTCGATGTAGTCGGTACTCCGATCGCTGAGGCCGAAGCAGTCGAGCCCGCCGGCCTCGTTCGGTTCGGCATAGCCGAGGGCACTCTCGAAACGATCGCCCACCTTCACCCCGATGATCTTCGCCTGCACCATTCCGGTGTCTTTCAGCCGGGCCTGGCCCCGCAACTCGACCTCGGGATGGGCGTCCAGCAACGCAACGAAATAGATCGCCTCGCGGTTCTGCCGGACGTTCGCGGTGCCGATGCGCCGGCCGAGCGGCCCGCGCATCTCCTTGAACACGTATCGTCCCGTGTAGTCGCCCGTGACCAGGACGGGGTTCGCGAAGGCGTCCGCCACCTCGTCCGCCGACAGCGTCCGCTGCAGCATCTCGCTCAGGAGCGAGTCGTACACGTTCCGCGCGCCCTCGCCCCAGTAAAACGCCGGATCGTCCTCTGCCGCGCCGGCCGATGAGAATCCGTGGGCGATCCAGCCGCCGACCTTGTCCGCGTTCAGCGCCGTCCACAGGATGATGAGCAGGCCCAGCACCGTAAGCCCGGCGGACAAGACACGGCGCGGGCGCACGCCTTCGCCGGCCAGTTCCGGCGCACCTTCCTCGGCCATCCGAATCAGGCGCTGATCGCGCAGGTTGTTGCCGCACTTCTTGCACAGCAACGTGCCCGGCGGATTCACGGTTCCGCACTGCTCGCATACGGCGTCTGCGTCAATCTGCTCGAAGGCGCCTTCGATGTTCGGCCGCTCGCTATCCATAAACTCAGTACCCCCTACCCCGATTCTCTCATAGTCAGCCCGCTGTGTCCAGTCGCACGACGCCCTTCTCTGGCGGTTTTCGCAGTTTCAGGCCGGCCCTCGAACCCCCGGCCCTCCGCGTTACGGGCTCCCGCCCACCGTCACCAAGCCGCGGATCGCGGCCAATCGCTTCTCGCCGATCCCGTGAACCTCCAGGAGATCGTCGACGCGCCGGAAGGGCGAGTCCTTCCGGAACCGGATGATCTCGTCGGCCAGCTTCGGGCCGATTCCCGGCAACGACTCGAGTTCGGCCTGCGTGGCCCGATTCAAGTCGATCAAGCCACTCGCCCCCGGTGACGTGCCGGCCGCGCCGCCATCCGCGCCGGCCGGGCCGCCATGGGCGCCCGCGCCCGGCTGCCAACCGGAGATGGTGTATTGCGGGGGATTGTGCACGGCGGTCGAACGGCCCCCGCGCACCACAAGGCGGCCCTCCTCCGCACCCGTCACTCCGCAATCCGGAATCGTCAGCGTCGAGCCGTCCATCAACGGTGCAGCCAGGTTGATATCGCTCAGAT
>JAFGTL010000148.1 GCA_016934125.1 Candidatus Hydrogenedentota bacterium | reverse complement strand
GGGAACCCCATGGACTCACGCTGGGCGAGGTAGCCCTTTGCGCAGCGCTCCGCCACGCGACGGCACCGGAGGAGCCGGCCGCCCCGCTCGGACACCGACATCGCGCCCCGGGCATCGAGCAGGTTGAACAGATGAGACAGGCGCAGGCAGTGATCGTAGGCGGGCAAAATGAGCCCCTCATCGAGCAGCCGGCCCGCCTCGTTCTCCCACATGTCGAAGGCCTGGTAGAGCTTGTCCGTATCCGCCGCCTCGAAGTTGTACTTGCAGAACTCCACCTCGGACGCGTGGAAGATGTCGCCGTAGGTGATACCGGACGGCGCCCACTCGAGATCATAGACGCTCTCGACGCCCTGGAGGTACATGGCGATGCGCTCGATGCCGTAGGTGAGTTCGCAGGCACGCACATCGAGTTTGACGCCGCCGCACTCTTGGAAATAGGTGAACTGGAGAATCTCCATGCCATCGAGCCAGGCTTCCCAACCCAGCCCCCACGCGCCCAACGACGGGCTCTGCCAGTTGTCCTCGACAAACCGATAGTCGTGTTTCGTCAGATCGAGTCCGAGCGCCTCGAGGGACTGGAGGAACAGCTCCTGCACGTCGGGTGGCGAGGGCTTGAGGATCACCTGGTACTGGTAATAGTGCTGGAGGCGGTTGGGGTTTTCGCCGTATCGGCCGTCCGCGGGCCGCGTGCTCGGCTCGGGATAGGCCACCCACCACGGCTCCGGCCCGAGCACGCGGAGAAACGTCGCCGGGTTCGAGGTGCCCGCCCCGACTTCCGTGTGGTAGGGCTGCCAGAGGATGCAGCCTCGATCGGCCCAGAACCTGTTCAGCGTCTGCAACACGTCTTGCACGTACATCGAGAACGTATTCCTCCTCGGGACGATTCAACGGGAGAGGTGAAGCCGTGCGGGGCGGCGCCTCTCCCCCAGTCCGATAAAAAAGAACCCCTCTCCCGCCTGGGCAGAAAGGGCCGCATGAAAGGCCCATTTTACAGGCGGAACGTCGCCGAAGTCAAAAAGAGGCGGCTACATATGACAGCAACGCCCCTCCGGCGGGCTCAGTGTCCAGCGGCCGGGGCGGCCCCCTCGTCCTCGTCTCGTCGCCGATCCCACGACTGCGGCGGCGTGGGATCGTACTTGGGGGCCGCGTCCGTGGCGGGAAAGGAACGTTCGACGGCTTCGAGCCGTTTGCGGGCGGCCTGCACGGCGGGGGCCTCGCTGTTGAGGAGATCCACTTCCTCGCCGGGATCGGCCTCCAGATCGACGAGCTTGACGCTCTGCCTGTCCGTGCCGACGAACAGCTTGTACTGCTTGTCACGAATCACCCGATCGCGATAGGTGTGCTGGGGCACGACGCGCCCGCCCTCATCGATCCTGGCGGGATGAGCGCCCATAGCCATGATCCACTCCCGCGGCCCGTCGTCAGCCCTGCCGAGAATGACGTCCGCCATGGAGCGGCCGTCGATCACGGTGTCCTCGGGCAAGCCGGCGCCGCCCAGTCCGGCGAACGTGGGCAGCATGTCGGTGAAATCCGTGAGCGCGTCCGTGGTCACGCCGGCGGGCACGAGGCCCGGGCAGTTGACGATGAACGGCGCGTTGACGCCGTTCTCGGTCGTCACGGCCTTGCCGCCGGCCACCTCGCGCCCGTTCAGGCGCGCCGACAGGCCGGGCGAGGAGCCGTTGTCCGTAGTCCAGAACACGATAGTGTTGTCGCGGATGCCCAAATCGTCCAGGGCGGCCATGAGTTTCCCCAGCATCCGATCGGCATACCGAACCATGGCGCGAAACCGCCCCTCCTTGCCCTGCGCATCGGGTTCGAGGGGCGTGGCCGTGAGCGGGGCATGGGGCAGGCACATGGCGTAGTAGAGCATCATCGGCCGATCCACGTTGGCGCGCATGAAATCGATGAGGAAATCGGTGTACACGTCCTCGCCGAACCGGCCCTCATACGTCTTGCTGCCGGACTTCGTGTGGATGTAGGGATTCCAGTAGCGCTCGGCACTCGGCGGATTCTCCGTCTCGAAGCCCGTCCACATGCAGTAGTCGTCAAAACCGTGTTTCGTGAGCACGTCGGGCTGGACGCGGAAGTCGTTGATCTGCCATTTCCCGGCGGCGGCCGTCGTGTATCCGGCGCCTTTCATGACGCGCGCGATGCTCGGGTTGTGCCGCCAGTCGAAATGGCAGCCGGCGCCCCACCGCGGCACATCCCAGTGGTTGATCCAGCCGTGCCGCCAGGGATACTGCCCCGTCATAAGCGTCACGCGGGTGGGCGTGCACTGCGGCATGCAGTACGCGTTCGTGAACTGAATGCCGCCACCCGCCAAGGCGTCCACGTTGGGCGTGAGATTCTCCTCGCTCCCGCAGCAACGAACCCACTCCTTGCCCAGATCGTCGAGCAGGATGAAGAGGATGTTGGGGGGACGTTTCCGCTCCAACTGGGCGGCGCCGCGCCCTGCCCGCGACGCCGCCAGGGCCGCAGCGCCAACGCCCGCCGCCTTGAGGAATCCGCGTCTCGAGGGCCCGCGCTCAGCCATGCTATCGCTCCTCGATTCGGGTTACGTACACGTAATAGGCGCCGCGGGGCGCGCCCCCCTCGGCCTCGAACCAGGTTTGGAGCCGGGCCGGCCCCGGCTTCAGCGCCACCTCGAAGACGGCGGCCGCCGCGGCGTCATCCACGGGCTCCGTCAGTTCAGTATCACCCACCCTGAGCCGGGCGCGCGTTGCGTCGATGGCCACGCCTCCATCCACGGCCGAGCGGATGGGGGCGTCGAGTTCGACGGGCCACCGGCGCAATTCAAAACGGTAGGTACCTTGCCGGGCCACCTCGACCGCCCAGAAACCATTGGCCTCCATGCCCTTACGGATGAGGCCCTGATTCCAGGGCACCTGTGGCCCATGCCAGTCGTGACAGGTGAGGCGTACGGGATTCTCGGCGTCGGCGCCCAGCGTGAGCGGGCAGTACTCATCGAATCGCTGCGACGTGTCCGCCCACCAGTCTTCATACGCCTTGCGGAGGCCTTGGACTACGTCGCCGTGGGCCGCGGCCGCATCCTGCTTCTGGCCCGGATCCGAGTCCATGTCGTACAACTCCGTGCCGTTGACGAGGCGCCACCGTTGCGTCATGACGGCGCACTTCCGCCATTGCTCGGGGTGTTCGATGCGCTGCGAGTCCACGACGAGGGCGCGATCGGCCCATTCCGCGGCTGGATCCGTGAGGATCGGCGCGAGACTCCGCCCATCGAAGGGGGCGGTGCGGCGCGTGTCGAGTCCGCATAACTCGATGAGCGACGGGAGGATATCGATGTGCGCCGCAAGGCGATCGACATCCCGCCCCGGCTGGATAGGGCCGCCCGGCCATCGGATGAAACACGGCACGCGGTGTCCACCGTCGTACTCGCTCCCCTTCGTGCCGCGCATGCCCGCGTTGTAGCCCTGGCCCTTGCGGAAGCCCGTGCCGGTGCCGTTGTCGGTGATGAACAGGAGAATCGTGTTGTCTTCGAGGCCGTGCTCGCGGAGGTGGGCCATCAACCGGCCCGTGTTCTCGTCGATATTGGCGATCATGCCGTAGAACGCGGCCTGTTCCGGCTCGACGCCGGCGTCCTTGTACGGCTTGCTGTACTTCTCGTCCACATAGAGCGGGGTGTGCGGCGCGTTCGTGGAAAGGTAACAGAAGAAGGGGCGCTCCTTGTTGCGCGCGATGAAGTCCATGGCGCCATCGAACCACACGTCCGTGCAGTAGCCAGTCTGGGGCGCCGGCTCACCGTTATGCCAGTACGTATCGTCGAAATAGCCGTTGCCCCAGTAATCCGGCGTCTGGCCGACGCCGCCGCCCCCGTGACACAGCGTCTCGTGGAATCCGCGATCCTGCGGGCGGTACGGGTAGCTGTCACCGAGGTGCCATTTACCGAAGATGGCCGTACGGTATCCCGATGCGGCAAACGCCTCCGCCATGGTGACTTCGTCGCTCCGGAGGATGGAGCGCCCCATGATGGTGTGCCACACGCCCGTTCGGTTACAGTAGCGGCCCGTCATGAGCGAGGCGCGCGTGGGCGCACAGGTTGGGCAGACATGGAAGTCGGTGAGCCGGGTGCTCTGGCCGTGAAGTCGATCCAGATTCGGCGTCTGGATGATCGGGTTGCCGAGGCAAGCCAAGTCGCCGTAGCCCTGATCGTCCGTCAGCACGAGCACGACATTCGGCCGCCGGGCCCCGCGGGCGCGCCCGCGGGCTCCACGGGCGGCCAACGCGCCCGTCCCGGCCGCCAGCGACGCGCCGCCCAGTGCCGCCGTCTTCAAGAAGTCCCTCCGCGATGCCATCTTCCCCCCTCTCTGCCTACAGGATCTCGAGCAATTCACCCAGCGCACGCGCCATACACTCGGGGTAGAGGGCCGTATCCTCGATCTCGATGATGAACCGCTGCGACTCCCCCCCGGCTTTCTCCCAATGGCCGACGCCTTCGGCGACGAGGCTGAGCGAGATGGGCTCGAACCGATAGAGGACATCCTGGCCGGCCTGTTCATCGAGGCGAACGAGCGCCCCCTGCCGGCTCACGGCCAGCCCGGCCAAGTGGAAGAAGCCGGCCGTGCACCACATGCGGCGCTCACCGCGGCCGAACTCGGCCAGCGCGTCCGTATCGATCTCGTTGCCCAGGTATCGCAACCAGCACGCGTCATCGCTCCGTTTCAGGGCGTACAGGAAGAAGTTCTGAACCGGCGCCGACAGACGCGGCAGGATCTGCCCCTGGCGGAAGGCCCAGAGGCTGCCGTAGCGCATGACGCGCTTCGGCCCGCCGTCTGCGAACACCATCTCGTCGAAGCACGGAAGCCAGTACACAGGGCACGGGATGTTGAACACGGCCCGGTAGGACTCGGGATCGAGGCGGACATTGTACTCGGTGTTGGCGCCCTTGGCGGGATCGGTGGTGCCGGTGCCGGCGTTGAGGTAGATGGCGCGGCACTTCGCTGCGAACACCTCGGGGGCCTTGCGTCCGGCAAGGGCGATGTCGCGACACGAACCGACCACCGTGATGGTCACGGGCTCGGGCGATTCCCGAAGCGTCCTGATGACGAAATCGGCCCCGGTGCCAGCCGGCCCGTCGGGGCGGGCACTGCCAATGGCGACGGGCACGGCCAGCCCGGCAATGTGGTTCATCTGCCCGACGGCGCACAGGGCCGGGCCACCTACCCGGTGGGACGGCGGATAGTCGATCACGATGCCGAGCAAGTTGACGTGGCCCGCCTTGGCCAGCGCGTACACGGTAGCGAGATCCCAGTGATCGTCGGGATCCCCGTGGGGATGATACAAGTCCGTCATGTGGATGAGGGGAACGGGCCGCGTCTGCGCCCCGGCGCCGGCCCAGGCCGTGGCGGCCGCAAGGCCCAGGAAGGCCACGAAAAGACAAGCCATTCGGGCAGGTTCCATGCCTAACCTCCTCCACGGCGCGCGGAGAACAGGCCGGGCTCGTGCGCAAACGTGTTGCGATCGCCTCGGATTCCTGGCAGCGCCGGTTCCGACTTCCCCAGCCGCCCAATCATACCGCCCCGGGGCGGTGTCAACCAAGCCACCGGGCTGGCGTTACACTCAGTGGCAGGAATGCGGCCCCTCGCGGCGATCGAGAGCCCGCCTTGGGCCGGGGAACGCCGTAACATGAAGCGGCGCTGGCTGTACTAGTCTCTGTAGAGCCAGGAGGTGCGCTGGGTGGCGCGGCAGGCCTGCTCACCGGACGTGCTATAATACTGTCCGTCGGCAAAGCGGGTTGGTAGGCTTCGACTCGGCGGTACGCCCATCCGCGAGCCTCTGCCGTTCTCGGGGCCTATCTCAGTCCTCAGTAGCGGCCCAAAGGAGTATGCAGAATGAAACACCTGACCGCAGTATCCCGAATGCCCGCCCCGGCTGAGAGCGAGCAAACCAACCTGGAATCCCTGGTTGACTTTCTCTCGCTGTTCCTCAGCCTGTTCGGGACAATCACCACCGTCGCCCAGAGCCTGCTCAGCGGCGTGGTGACCGCCCTCGAGACGTTCCTGTCCGGGAAGGACGGCCAGTAGAAGGGAACCTGGCATCCGGGGCGATCCTTGTGCTGGGCCCCTCGCCAGAGGGGTAATTCACGTAAGGTAACGACGTATCGATTAGGAATGGAGGTCAGTGAATGAAACACGTACGCCCTCGCACGCGCGTTCCGAACACCCGGGCCGACGCGTACTCCGATTTCCTGGATGAGATCTGGCAGGCCTGGATCGACTTCATCTACACCAAGAAGAATGAGACGGTATAGGGCCTGACTCCGGAAACGGCGATTCCGCGCGGCAGCAACCGCTTGTACGCCGCGTGCTTTCATGCCCATCTAAGCCCATAACGCACTGCGCGGCAGTGTGTTATGGGCGTTTTTCTGAGGCCGCGTCAAGACCCCCCACACCCGGGGCGGATCGCACGCTCATGGCCCAGGCACAAAAAAAGGGACACTAGCTGTCGGGGGCAGCTAGTGTCCGCCAGTGCCGGCCCAGCGAACTTCGTGGTCCGGCCGCTCGGTAAGCAGAACCACACGCCAAGCCTGCATAGGCATTCTATCACCGATATTCGATTTCCGCAAAAAAATAATACTATGATTACTGCGCATAGTGCTCTGCGGCCTCCTCTTCGTCAATCGAATGGCACCGATCTCCAGCCGGTATTCGGCACTTTCTGCGACGTTCCCTTCGTTTCCGCTCTTCCGCACGGCGACGGGGCATGTGGGGAACCGGCGTGTCACATGGTATGTGGGCCGTGGGAGAGGGGCCGTGCTCGGCTACTCCTTGCGCGCGAATCGGCAACGGTTTGACGCCTTCTAGCATCCTATCGTCTCCGCATCGCCGCCCCAGAACGTCTGGTAGCGAAGGGCGGCGCGTCCAAAGTCTTCGCCGGTGTGTGGGTTCCGCTCGGCCACACAGCCACCCGGTGGGTGAGCATTGCGCAAGCACGAATGGCGAGGCCGAGCTTCCCTCACGCGCCGCACCCCAAGTTACGAGACGATTTGGG
>JAFGTL010000001.1 GCA_016934125.1 Candidatus Hydrogenedentota bacterium | reverse complement strand
CTCGCGCCCCTACCGCCCGCCCTGGCATCTGTAGCCGGCGTCCGGCGCCCCGGCCCCGGCCGGGCCTCAACGCCCGCCGAGTCTGCCCTGAAGCGACACGATTGCGTCGGCCAGTCTGCGTCGATAGGCGCGCAACTGGGCCGGATCCTCCGAGTAGTCCTCGAGCGTCGCGAGCAACCCCTCGGGCACGCCCAACACCGCCGCCTCGGCCGTCGCATCGGCCCCCGCTTTCCCCGCCCGGGCGATCAGATCCGCCAACACCCAGCAATACTCGAAGTCCTCGATGCCGTCCCGGAGGTTCTCGAACTGCAGCGTGCTCAGCGGGCCGTTCGGGCCCGGGCAGATGAGTTCCCCGTCGCCATCCGGCCCGGGCAGGTAGTACGGCTTCCACTCGGTGAGCGGCCCGCTGTCCAACGGCTTGTCGTAATGGCGCCAGCCCGAGATCCGGTAGTAGAGGAATCCGTCGGGGCGGTACTTCCATGTGGCCGCGCCCATCAGCAACCGCGAACGCACCGCCGGATACTGGCAGAAGAAGTTGAGGGGCTTGTCGCCCCGGGGCCCGCAACACACGTACCACCACGCCTGCTTGCCCAGGGCGCGCCCCTCCTCGATCACCTCGAGGTCCTCCGCGAACCGGGGCGTGAGCGGGCACCAGATGTCCATGACCTCGTCGATGGGCCCGCCCTTCACGCCGTAACTCCGATCATAGCCGGTGGTCATGAGCCGGATATCGGGGAACGCCGCCTTAACTTGGGCCGCCGCCTTGGCGAGCACGTCGAAATCCTTGGTTTCGTCGAACATGTAGATGGCCAGGTGCTCCCGCGGCCAGCCCGCCGCATCCGCCACCGCCAGGGAGCGCCGCATCTTCTCGATGAACACCGGCACGTACGCGTCGAACTCGAGGCCGGCGCCCTTGGCGTGCACCGGGTGCAGATAGCCCAGGTTCCACCACCGCGATCCCGCGTCCCACAGCCGTTTCAGTTCTGCCGGATCCGACAGCGTCGGATACCCCACCGACTCGCCCTCGCCGTGTTCGCCGGCCGCCTGCGACGCGTACAGCGTGTTCACCGCCAGCCGGTGGTCGAGGAGGAACTCGAACATGGCGTGCGCCATGGCGTCATCGTAGCGTTCGCCGTACAGCGCCTCGTAGGTGGCTTCGTTGTTCCCCCATACCGTCAACAGATGCTGTTCTTTGGGCACGGCGAAATCGAACACCCGCACCTCGAGCCCCATCCGCTTGGGCTCAGCCGACGCGGCCGCCACCTCCAGCGTGCCGCGGTAGACGCCGGCCGGCGTATCCTCCCGCGTCCGCACGCATACCCACAACGGCTGGATTTCCCCCCGCGCCACGTCCACCCGTTCCAGGAAATCCAGGATCGGCGCCGGCCACCACTCGACCGCCGTCGAGATGGCCGGTTTGATCGCCCTCATGTAGCCCATGACATGGACGGCCACGTCCGCCGCCGGGATCGTGGCGTTGCCCGGCCCGGCCAGATCGCTGACCGTCCACGCGGCCCCCACGACGTCCGCGTCGATGGGCACGATCACCACCTGCACCGCCTCGAACTCGTTCCGGGCCAACTCAATCGCCGCCGTGGCCGGGAAATCCCCCGGGAACGCCGCCGGCGCCCGCAGCACGTTCGCTGTGCTGTCGGCCACGCCCAACCCGAAGTCCAGCGCCCGGCCCTGCGCCTCGTTCGCCGCAGCCGCCCGCGCCACCGTCAGTTCATCCAGCAGTCGAGCCACCTCCGCGTCTGCCGCGCCCAATTGGCCCGCGATCCGTTCGCTCTCCTCCACCGAAAGGCCCTGGCTCGCGCCCAGTTCCTTGCCGATCGCGTCGATTGTCCCGGCGAGTCGTTCCAGCCCGGGGCGCACCCGCGGGGGGGTGTCGTACGCCGCGATCCGCTCGCGGACGGCCGCCAGGTGTGCCTGCACCGCCGCGAACGAGCGGCCCGCCTGCTCGAGGCGGTATCGCCCGCTCAACTCCGGCGTCATTTCGAGCTCGACGGCAAGCGCCGGCCGAACCGCGTCCTCGGGCCGGTCGGAACTGTACACATAGAGCACCTGGCCCTTTGCGGAGGCCCGCGAGGGGTAGACGCGCATGCCCGCATTCGTCTCGGGCGCGTCGATCCACTGCTGCACGGCCTTGGGATCCAGGGCGAACTCGATGGGCCCCTGGTGCCCCGGCGCCACCGTGGCCGAGCCCATGGGCGGCTCGGCGTAGTCCGTGCCGGCCGTGTTCAGTCCCGGCGAACCCGCCCAAGGGCGCCCGTCATGGCTGTGATAGTTCCAGCAACTCGTGCCCGCCACCGGCACGCGCGTCCCCGTGTTCTCGCCCTCCGGCCAATCCCCGTTTGCCGGCAGGATCCGCTGGACGTCCACAACCGTCTCGGCATCAGGCCATTCCTTGTCCCTATCGTGAAGTCGTAGCGTCGCGCTCACGACTTGCGCGCCCTTGGGCACGGCCGACAGATCGAACCGGATCAGCGACACGTAATGCTCGCCCCACCGGTTGATGCCCGCGGACAACTGCGAGGCCCGGCCGTAATTGATGTCCGCCACGGAACTCGGCGCATACAGCAGTGTGTCCTTCACGCCGCTGTATCCGTTCACCCCTTGGCGCATCTCGACGTGAATGCGCTCCGCCCAGCCCGTGCCGGCCGCTGCAATGACGCAAACCGCTGCGAGTGCTCTCCGCATGGCTGTTCCCCTTCCTGTTCGTGTCGAGTGCGTTTCACACGTAAGGCGCCAGGCTCCACGGCGCCCGGTATTCCCGCCCCATCATGGCCTCGGCCTCGGCGTCACCGACGATGGCCTCCCGGGCGGGATCGAACTGCACGCTCCGGTTCAGCCGGGCGGCGATGTTGCCGAGGTGGCACAGGATGGCCGACTTGTGCCCTTCCACGATCGGCGCAGCCGGGCCCGCCTCGCCCCGAACGGCTGCGGCGAAGCTCCGCACGTGGGCCAGCTCGAGATCGGCGGGCGGGTGTTCGTGCCCCTCGGCGTCCCGGGCGCGCGGGTAGAACTTCCAGCCGCCCCGATCGATGAGCATCGAGCCCTTGTCCCCGTCGATCTCGCAGCAGTTGCCCCGGCCGGCGCCCGGCATGAAGCGCGACCAATGGCGCAACTCCCACAGCAATGTCATCTCCGGGAACTGATATAGCACGGTCTGCGTATCGGGCCATTCCTTGGCGTCTCGATTCACGAACTGCCCGCCGTACGCGGCCGCCGAGGTGGGGAGGTCGAGGTCGAGAAGCCAGCGCAGCACGTCGAGCCAGTGGGCGCCCCAGTTCCCCATGTCGCCCGTGCCGAAGTCGTAGAGGAAATGCCAGTTGTAGTGGAGCAACTCGACGTTGTACGGCCGCATGGGCGCGGGGCCGATCCACATGGGGTAGTCGAGGCCCGCCGGCGGCTCCGAGTCGGCCACGACGGGCACCGTATGCCGTTCGGTAATGAAGGTCGCGCGACAGAACGCCACCTTGCCCAGGCCGCCCTCGGCGATGAACGCCTTGGCGTCCATGAAATGCTGCCCGCTGCGCTGCTGCGTGCCTACCTGGACGACGCGATCCGGGTGCTTGGCCTGGGCGGCCACCATGGCCTTGCCATCCTGGATGTTGAACGACGCAGGCTTCTCGAGATACACGTGCTTGCCCGCATCGAGCGCCATCACCGTCATCTGGGCGTGCCAGTGATCCGGCGTAGCCACGACCACGGCGTCGAGGGATTTGTCGTCGAGCAGTCGACGGAAGTCCTTTTCGCGCCGGATCTTATCGGCGACGGGCGCCAGCTTCTCGGCCAGCGCCTTATCGAGCATTTCGTCGTCGCAGTCGCATACCGCGGCCACGTCGACCCCGCCCGTCCGCAGCATGTAGGATCCCACCGTGGCGCCCCGGTTCCGGCATCCGATGATGCCCACCGTAATGCGATCATTGGCGCCCATTTCCTCAGCGCCTGCCGCTGCCCCGGCGGCCACCGCGCCGGACGCGGCCGCCCCGGACGCGGCCGCCCACGCCGAGCGTTTCAGAAACGTCCGTCTCGTTACCGATGTCATTGGAGTCTCCCTTCACTGAATCCGGCCCCGACACGATGACAGGTTATGTTCCGGCCCGGGCCGTGTCAACCGCGCCCACCTTGCGGCCCGAGGGAGCCGCCCCGCAGCCCCGCCCTGACGCGGAGCACTCCGTGCGGCACCTTCCGGAATCCCCCACCGAGGGCGCCCGGGCCACAACGGGCCGTGGTGGTGCGTGTCTCGCCCCTACAGGGCTCGTACCAATGCGACGTCTGTACCCAGGCCGTTGGCCTGG
>JAFGTL010000147.1 GCA_016934125.1 Candidatus Hydrogenedentota bacterium | reverse complement strand
GCCTTACACGGCACCGAGGCACACGGACAAGGGGAGCGATACCATGATTCTATGCGCAATGATGATGGCCCTCGGGCCGATCTGGGTTGAGGCGCCTGCCTTCGAGCAGCCTTGGAGCACGCCACCGGCCCGGTTCGAGGTGGGCGACTCGATCGGTGCCGTGCGCGTGACGGATGAGACCACGGGCCTCGAAGTCCCCTGCAAGGTGCAGCAGCACCGCGACAAGCGTTACGTGTACTGGGTGCGCACCGAGGACGGCTCGGCATCGCACCGCTACCGTATCGATCCCCTCGAACCGCCCACGCTGCCTCCGCCGGCCTTCGCGGGCGCGGGCGATATGATGGACTACGGCCGGCCGCAGGTGAAGGCGGACTTGGGCGTGGGCCTCTGGGCCACCGCCCTCCCCCTCGACTGGGACAATGACGGCGACTGGGATCTGCTTTACAGTTGCCAGGATGTGCCGCAGAGCGGCGTGTACGTCTACCTCCAGGTGCAGCCGGGCGTGTTCGAGCAGGCGGCCCGCCTCGGCGACGGGGTGTGGTATCCGGCCTTGGCCGACATGAACGGCGACGGAAGAGAAGACCTCCTGCTCGGCGAGGCCTGGTGCGACGATGTCCGCGCGAACGGGCTCGCCAAGCGCTCCGACGGGCCGCTGAAGCGGCCTGAATACAAGGTGCGCTCGTTCATGGCGCGGCAGGCCGACTGGGACGGCGACGGGGTGCTCGATCTCATCGCGGCGGCGGGCGACTGGCGCGAGTATGGCTGGGATCGCGGGTTCGACGAACAGGGCATCTGGACGCGCGGGCCCCTTCACGGCCCCCTCTGGTTTCACAAGAACACCGGCACCAACGAGGCGCCGCAGTTCGCAGAGGGCGTCGTGCTCCGGGCCGATGACAAGCCCATCGACATCTACGGATCGCCCTGTCCCTGCATTGCGGACTGGGACGGCGACGGGGATCTCGACATCCTGTGCGGGGAGTTCCGGGACGAGTTCACCTACTTCGAGAATGTCGGCGGCCCGCGGGTGCCGCGGCTGGCCCCGCCCCGGCCCGTCATGTCCACCCGCGGCAAGCTCCGTGCCGATCTGTGCATGATATCGCCGATGGCGTGCGACTGGAACAGGGACGGCCGGCCTGACCTCGTGGTCGGGCAGGAGGACGGCCGCGTCAGCGTCATCCTGAACCGGGGCCTGCTCCACGGGGCCCCGCAGTTCGCTGAGGAGCACTTCCTCAAGGAGCTGGATCCGCCCATCAAGTCGGGCGGCCTCGTGACGCCCTGGCTTGACGCGACGACGCGCGACCTTTACTGCGGCAACACGGCCGGCTACGTGGAACGGTTCCTGTGGCGCATGGACGGCTACCGGGAAGGGCGATACCTCCGGATTGGCAATGATCCCCTGCGGATCCAGGCCGGATACAACGGTAGTGTTCAAGGCCCCGCCGAGGAGAAATGGGGCTACACGGTGCCGACGCTTGGCGATCTCAACAACGACGGCCAGGACGAACTCGTCTACAACTCGATCATCGGCCGCATCGAATGGGCCGAGCTCCTCGGCAGCCAGGACAGAGTCGCCGTGCCGCTGCCGGTGCGGGTGGCCTGGCTTGATACGGTGCCCTATCCGGCGTGGAACTGGTGGAAGCCGGGCTCCACGGAGCTTGTTGTGGAGTGGCGGACGCGCCCGCTGGTGGTGGATTGGGATCGGGATGGCAGCAACGATCTTGTGGCCGTGGATCACGAAGGATACCTGGCCCTGTATCGGTTCGTGGACACGTCGCTCTTGCCCGGCGAGCGGGTGTTCCACGGCGAGGACGGGGCGCCCTTGCGCCTCAACGAACGCGAAGGCGGCGGGAGCGGCCGGGCCAAGATCCATCTGGCCGACTGGGACGGTGACGGCGATCTCGACCTTATCCGGAACACGCAGAATGCGGGGTGGTTCGAGAATACCGGAGACGCCACCTTCGTGTGGCGCGGCGACTTCCCGTGCCGGAAGCTCGCCGGCCACACCACGGCCCCGCAGGCCGTCGACTGGAACGAGGACGGCGTGTTGGATCTCATCGTGGGCGCGGAAGATGGCCACATCTACTGCTACCACCGGGCCGCCATCGAGGAGCCGGACAGGCTGGACGCGCTGCCCGCCGGGGAGTGACGCGCCGCTTCAGAGCAGGAGGTTGACGAGCACGCCGAAGATGAGCACGGATGCGGCGCGCGCGGCGAAGCCCAGGAGGACATGGCCGATCAGGTAGGTGATGCATTCCCAGAAGGAGAGGCCGTACACCTCGTGAATCACATAGAGCACGGCGACGGCCCGAATCGGCCCGAAGATCATGCCGAGCAGGGGGAGCATGTGCACCGGGGCGAGCCAGGCCACGTGGGCGCAGAATGCGCCAACGCCCACCGCAACGATGTTGAGTTCGAGCGAGTCGTTCGGCAAGGCGTTTGCCCATTGGAGCACAAAGTAGAGCGCGCAGAACTCGGCCACGTATCCCACCAGGATCTGGATGGCGAGCGCAACCAATCCCATGTAGGGGGGCAAGTCTTCAGCCGCCTCCTGCACGGCCGCCGCGTCCGTGTCGCCCCCGGCTCCGTGGCGCGCACTTGACAGCGGATCGAACAGCACCACCACCACCGTGAATGCGACCACGAGGACGCCCGCGACGATGACGGCCGTCCGGATGCGTTCGTGGTTCCGTTCGGCGAAGGATTCCTCCTCGGGTTCCGCCTCCGGGGCCGGTGTCAGATCGCGCGAAGCGACCTCGGCGGCCACGGCGGCAATCTGGGCGCGCTGGGCGGGCGTCATCACGGGAACGGGCTCCGGGGCGGATGTCGTGTCAGCCTGTTCGGCGGCGCGATTCGCGCAGATGTTGCACAGGACGCCCTCGCTGGTTCGATACCGATCCCAGTCGCCCCGGAACGGGCGGCCGCAGCGCGCGCACCCCTGGCCCGCGGGGGCGCTGCCGCCTGAACGAAACTCGATCGCGAGATCCTCGCGGCCCGCCTCTTCCTCCTCGAACCCACTCGATTCGCCGGCCTCAACGAGATTGCTGTCGTTGACGATGATCTCACGCCCACAGCGCGGGCACCGGCCCGAGAGGCCCATGGAGGCCTGGGTCACGCGGCGCCGGTAGCCGCAGGAACAGACTACGTAGTATTCGCTCATGGCGGCCTATGCTGGGTAGATGGCCTCCTCGTGCCACACCTTCCACATGAGTTCATAACGCTCCAAAGGAAGCCCGGTGTACGCGCAGTTGCTCGTCGAGAAGATGTATCCGCCCCCCGGCATCCCGTGCCGGATGCAGTACCGGGCCGACTCGACCACCTCCTCGTCCGTGCCCGACTGGAGGAGCCCGCAGTTCACGTTGCCGATGAGGCAGACACGATCGCCGCACCGTCGTTTCACCTCGGCGATGTCCACGCCGCCCTGGGGGTCGAGCGAATGCAGGGCGTGGGGATTCGTGCTCACGAGTTGATCGAGGATGGGCATGATGTTGCCGTCGGTATGCTTGATCACATAGAACCCGAGTTCGCGTTCCCCGGCGACGGTTTGGGCCAGGTAGGGGGTGATGATCTCGGCGAACATGTCGGGGCTCAGGAACGGATTATCGTTGAAGCAGTAGTCGG
>JAFGTL010000146.1 GCA_016934125.1 Candidatus Hydrogenedentota bacterium | reverse complement strand
GCCCCCGTGGCCGATGAGGCGGACGACTTTGAATCGGCCCGCCACCACTTGGCCCGGGCGGAACAGGACGGTGGGATCCACCTCGCCGAGGGGTGCGGCGCTGCCCGTGGCCGTCTTGCCGGCGCCGTCCGTCATGCGGGCGGGATGGGAGGCCGGATCCGGCATGCCGCCGGCGTTCACGCGTGTCTCGCGATCCCCCCGGCTCTCGATTCGATCGGCCATAGACTCCTTTCTGAAGAGGCTGAACGGGCCTGCAGGCCTGCGGCGGGGGCGTCAGCCCCGGAACACAATCTGATCCACGAAGATGCGCTTCATCCGGCGGTTCGTGTCGTCGTGGCTGTACAGGAACGACTCTTCGGGATCGAGAACGAGGAACCAGAACTTGTGGGTGCCTGCTGTGAAGTCGTGTTGGCCCAGCCAGATGATGTCGCTCACCCCCTCGTTGTGTCCATTGTATTCGGTGTCAATGGGAGATCCAATGGGCGTGCCGTCAATGGCCACCTGGCACTTCGCGCCGAAGTCATCGAATCCGAGCACCACGCCGACTTGGCGGGATCCGGCCTTATCGATCTCGACGGGGATCTCAAGCCAGGTGTTCGGGTAGTTCGTGGTGATGCGGAATCCCTTGGCGCCTCCGTGCGATGCGACTCTGCGCGGCTTGTCGCCGGGGAATATGGACGCGCTCAGCGTTTCGGTTTCGATGATTTGCTCACCGGCAAGCGTCCTAGTCCGCTGCAGGCGATGGTGTGTCTGCGCCTGGATGGAGTGCTCGTTTTGTGTCGAGAAATCGGCGGTGCCCGTGGCCGGATCGAAGATGATCGTCACGTTGTTGTGCTGATACACGTCGCACTTGCACGTGGCCTCGATCATGCCGTCTTCGCGGCCGCGAAACGAGCCCTGCTCAAAGCTGTTCTTGTACTGAGGCCTGTTCGTCCACATGAACCAGCCGGTGAACCCCCGCCCTACTCGTTCGAGCCGCATGTTCGTGATGGCGCCGCCCTGCCAGTAGCCGGAGAAGTCCCACGCTTCCGCCTGGGCGATCGCCGCGGAGGCGGCCGGAGCGGCGGCGGAGGCCTGCGGGCCCGGGGCCGCTTCGCCGCCGGCAGCGGGAAGCGCGGCCTGCCCACCCGTCGCCTCCGGCCGCTTCTGCAGCAGCAATGGAACGAGTGCCAGGGCAATGATGGCCACGGCGGCACAGGCCGCGAACACCCGTTTCTTCGTCAGCCACCCGGCACGCCCTTCTGACGCCTGCTTCTTCGGGCGGGCGCATGCGTCGAGGGCTTCGCGGAACTGCCGCACCGACGCGTAGCGCCGCTCGATGGGCACCACCGTGTGCGACACGATCTCATCGCAGGCCGGGGGCAGTTCCGGCCGGTGGCTGGTGAGTTTCTCGAACCCCATGGGCACGGAACCGGCCAGCATCTCGAAGAAGCACACGCCCAGCGACCACAGGTCGGCGCGCACATCCGGGGCCGCCCCTTCGGCGCGCTGCTCGGGGGCCATGTAGTAGGCCTTGCCCGTGGCGCGGCCGGTTGTGCGGCTCACCTGCGTGTCGAGGGGCCGGGCGATGCCGAAGTCGAGGAGTTTGACGGTGCCGTCGAGCAGGATCACGATGTTCTCGGGTGAAATGTCGCGGTGGATGGTGACGTGGTGTGCGTGTTCGAGGGCATCCGATACGGCGGTGAGGATAGGGGCGGCCTCATCCAAGACAAGCCACTCGCGTTCGGCCAGGAGCGCGCGCAGCGTCTGGCCGCGGAGGAACTCCATCGTGTAGAACAGCACGCCCTCGTGGTGTAGCAGATCGAGTACGATCACGATGCCCGGGTGCCGGAGCCGGCGCGCCAGGTTCACCTCGCGGATGAAGCGCCGCCTCGTGCGCGCATCGCCCATCATCTCGGGCAACATGGCCTTGAGCGCCACCGTCTCTTTGATGAGCCGATCGTATGCCTCGTACACGACGGCCATGCCGCCCCGGCCCACGATGCCCGTGATCTCGAACCGCCCGGCGAGTACTTCGCCGATCCGGAACTCGGCGCCGGCCCGTGGCGCGCCGGCCCGTGGCGCGCCGGCCGCGGTAGCCGCCTGGCCGTCGGTGAGGGCGCCGGACACCGTGGTGCCCGAGCCGTCCGTGAGGCCGCCTGGCGGCGCGCCCCCGCCGCGGACGGGCGGGCCCAAGGGCGCGGCCTCGTGCTGCGTTGGGTTGTCGCCTCTACTGGGAACGATGTCGGCCATTCCTATCCCCGTTTCGCCGTCATGGGTCCCGTACAAGCCGGAGGGCGTAACCTCCCTTCTGATCGTACATGCCGCGCTCCGAAGAGCGTCCCCCTCGCACAACACGATAGGCGCCGCCTCCCCCA
Organism: Candidatus Hydrogenedentota bacterium; assembly: GCA_016934125.1. Taxonomy (GTDB): domain Bacteria; phylum Hydrogenedentota; class Hydrogenedentia; order Hydrogenedentales; family SLHB01; genus JAFGTL01. The sequence goes on along the minus strand of JAFGTL010000146.1, from coordinate 4,780 downwards.
CGGGGATCGTGTCGCGTGACATCCGGGCCCTTGGGATCGCGCGTCGGGCCGCCGTAGTCGTAATCGTAGCTATACCAATCCTGACACCACTCGCGCGGATCGGCGTGCATCCCATAGAGGCCCCAGGGGTTCGGCTTGTCGGCGTAGGCTTTGGCCTCGGACTCCTTGTCGCCGAACCAGTAGGCGGTTTTCGTGTCGGCGCGGCACGCGTATTCCCATTCCGCTTCGGTGGGCAGCCGGAAGTGCCCTTGGCCCAAGGCGTTGACAGCCTCGACGAATCGCTCGCAAGCCACCCAGGAGGCCTCGTCCGGCGGGATGTCGCCCACGTGCGCAAGCCATTGATCCCGGGTGATCTCACGCGCCGACATCCAGAATCCCTTCGAGATGGTCACCTTGTGCCGGGGCAACTCGTCGTCTGCCCACACCCTGGGGCCTTCATAGGACAGTCCGCGTTGCTCGGCGGCCAATGTCCGGCCCATCGTGAAGCTTCCGGGCGGGATCCACACCATCTCGATCCCGGCGAACACCTGCATGTCGCCTGCCCCGGAGCGGCGGGCCGCCGTGCGGGCCGTCTGGGCGGCCACAAGCGCCACCACGGCAACGATGCCGAGCACGAGCATGGAGCGCCAGCCGAACGCAGGGAGGCGACTCCGCCACGGCAGCCGTCCCTCGCCGAGGATCGCCCGCGCTTCCTTGTCGCCACGGGGGCTGCGTTTCAGGGCGGAAAGGCCCGTTGGGCCCGCCGGCATGGCGGGGACTACGGCCCGCCCGAGCGGGGTGGGCGGCAACGGGGTGTCTGGCGCGCTGGCGCAGTGGGCTGCCAACGGTATCAAGTCGTTGGGCGAGGCCACGCGTTCGCCCACCGGGGCGACGCACCGCCGGATCAGTTCGCGGCACGCGACCGGCAATGCGTTCAGGCGTGCACGATCATTCTTGGTTCCGTCCGGCGCCGAGCCGGCCAGTATCTCGAAAAGCAGAATCCCCAACGCATAGACATCGGCCTCCGGGCCCGGCGCCACGTTGCTGCGGGCATTCTGGAGTTCCGGGGGCGTGTACGGGCGCAGGCGGGCCGTTGCGAGCCTGCCGGCACCCAGATCCAGCAGTTTGAGTCCGCGATCGGGCAGGATCAGGATGTTCTCCGGGCGGATGGCCCCGTGGGCCATGGGCCGCCCCGCAGATCCGTCGCCGGTGGGCGCGTCGGCGAGGGACGCATCGCGCAGTTGGGCGAGAACCTGGCAGATCTCCTGGAACACCCAGATGGCCTGGCCCAAGGGCAGCTTGCCCTGGCTCTGGAGGTATTGCCGGAGGGGCGTGCCTTCCACGTATTCCATGGTGTAGAAGACGAGGCCGCCCGCGTGACGCACGTCGTACGTGTCCACGAGACGCGGATGGCCGGCGAAGCGGGCCCGGTGGGCGGCGGCGATGAAGGCGTCCCGCGCGGCCTCATCCGGCACCGCCGAGGGCAACGCGACTTTCAGGGCCAGTCGCTGCTCCGCGATGAGGTCGTCCACCTCGTACACGAGGCCCGTCCGCCCGCGGCCCACGGCGCGGCGTACGCGGAACTGGCCGCCGACAACGTCGCCGACGTTGAATGCGGCGTCCCGATCCGACACCTGCCCGAGGGGTATACCGCCGCCGGCCCCAGTGGCCGGAGCGCCGGCGGGGACGCCTGCCGGCATACGCTCGCCGGTAGCGGTTGGATTGTCGCCGGCCGTGGCGGGAGTGGGGCCTACCGGCCCCGCACGGAGTTCACCGGCATTCGTCGGATTGACGCCGTCTGTCAGCCTGCCATCCACCACCCGGCCATCTCCCCCTGGATCCTGCGGCCCATGACTCAAGTCCAAGCCGGGCCATCATGGCTTACGCCAGTCCGCGAGGTCAAGAAATACGGGGGCGGAATGCGGGCGGTGGGCGTGTGCCTGTCATTCACAGCCTAGGGGCTGAGAAAATCAGAAGTCCGGCCAAAGCTGAGGAAGTTCACGCGCAGGCCCCCCGACATTCTGACGAATAGACAACTCTTCTCTGTGCCGATATTGATGTACATGTCGGCTGTCGAATTCGTTTTCACGCTATTCCATTTCGTTTGATACTCATTTGAAGTGCTGCTGTATGAACGCCTCAATCTCTTGGTCTGTGTAGAACCTTGTTCCATCCGGTTTCTTGATAAGGCTCATCGCAGCAGAAACGGACGGAGGATTCGTCAAGTGCACCATGGGGTCTGGAAACACGACGTCCTCATACTCTGCGATATGATCGAAGATCGAGACAGCATCCGAGATCAACTGCTCAAGGTAATCATCGCAGAAGCGGCCTTTGAGGTCCGTTTCAAGAAAGCTGCGGAGCCAGCTGCCAGAACGTCTCTTCCGCCCATACCGAATACACGCCTTGACGAATTGATAGAACCTATCCGCGTCTCGGGGATTCCCCAATAGCGTTTCTGTATTCAACCAATGCGTGTAGTACTTATGCATTAATGGTGTCATTCTCAAACGCTCACTCATGACACCACTCACCTCCGAATTTGCGCCTCACAGAGAAGGCGCCACAAGCGTGCTCGCATCGGACACCCCGAACTGCTCGCGGAACACCACCTGCCCCGACACCGTCACGGCGACATCGACTCCAGGCGTGTCGGAATGCCGCAAACACGCCCGGATTCCGTCGCGTATCCGCTCCACGGCCCGCCCGTTCATTCCGGCTCCCCCTGTGCCGCGTGAGAAAGAGCAAAGCCTCAAGGGCTCGGCTAACAAACCCTTGAGGCTCAGCTATTTAATGGTCGGGGCGACTGGATTTGAACCAGCGACCCCTTGACCCCCAGTCAAGTGCGCTAACCGGACTGCGCTACGCCCCGACCGAATGTGTGATGGAACGGTTTCAACTCGAGTGGGAGGCGCGCGTTGGGCGCGACAACCAGGGCAGATTATACCGAGGCGCGATAGGGTTTGTCCAGGATTGACGCGGGGGCCACAATCCGCACGTAAGGAACGCGGCAGGATGCCGCGTCTACGTCTCCGTCCAACGCAGAAGCGGCGTCTTGCCGGTTTCCCTGCGTCTGCCGTCCATCAAGAAGCCCACGATGTATGGAGCGAAACGGCAGAATAGCGGAAAGGCCCGCCACGGCGGGCCAATTGGGACTTCGTCTCCCACGTCGAGAGCCTTACGTGCGGATTGTGGGGCGCGCGTTACGGGGCGGCCGGCTCGGGGGTTGCCAAGTACAGCTCGATGCTGTCCACGAGCACCTCGCCGGCGAGAGCGTCAGCCATGACGGCGAGGGCGTTGATGCAGCCCGGGCCGGCGTCGGGGTACTTGCTGCGCGCGTTCGCGAAGGCCTGAGCGAAGTCTTCCGGGGTGACGGAGAGCCGGCACCAGCCGCCGGGCAGTTCGCCGATCTCGGAGGATCGCACGGGGAATGCCTCGTTGCCGCGCGTGAATCCGAGGCTCATCTGGAGTTCGTCGCCTCTGAGCCCGGCGGCTTTCACGTGGGCGCGGACGCCGAACGGCGTTCCATCGTCGAGGGGGAGGTGGGCGCGGACGGCGAACCAGCGCGCGCCGCTTGCATGCGGCGGCAGGACGAGCCGGAGCGATCGGCTGCCCCGGAAGACGTCGTCGGTGGCATAGGTGACGGTGGCGCCGGCGGCAGCGTCGGTGTCGTCGGCCCAAGTGCAGCATGGTGCTCCGAGGCCCGCCTCGAAATCCTCGATGAGGACGTACACGTCGCGGGGCCACAGCGCCGCCATGGCTTCGTGGCTGCGGTACGTCTGCCCGAGCCGAGCGAGGGCGGGCAGCGGATGGGCCGAGCCGATGCAGGCCAGGCTGAGGGCCGTGAGGGCGTGATCGGGCTCGCGGGCGTCGAGGAACCGCCCGGCCAGGCCTTCTGCAGTCTGTGCGAGGCTGGCGCGGGCGTCGTCGGAAGGCCACCAGTACTTGTCCCGCCAGAGGCACACGATATCGTTGAGGACGAGGGCGGCCTCGCTGAGGCGGCCCTGGGCGGCCGCGGCCTGCGCCCGGCAGAGATCCACCTCCCACGGGGAGGGCTGCGCGCCATACCGGGCGTCGGCGACTTCGTCGCAGAGGGCCTCGGCCTGCCCGTATTCGTGTGCGTCGAGGTGTGCGCGGGCCGCGGCGACGAAGTCGGCGTTTGTGTTGAAGCGGCCGTCGGCTCCGCCTTGCGAGGCCAGTCGGGACGCCACGACGAAGCCGGCGATCAACAGGGCCAGTGAGACGGCCGCGGGCCAGGTTCTCTGTCGTGTGGGCATAGGGCGCGATGCCTCGCTTGTGCCGGTTGGCCTAGGACGCCGGGTTGGCCGCCGGGCGTGGGGTTCGACGCATCACTCGCACATGGTGTTCGATCACGGCGAGGGCGCACGAGATGAGCGCGCCGAGAATGGCGGCCATGACGACGATGGCGGAGCGGCGCGGCGCGGTTTTTTCATCAGGCACGACGGCGTCGGCGACGATCTTGAGGTCGGACAGGCCCTCCTGCTCGGATTCGGCGATCTTGGCCTGTTCGAGCTTGGCCGCGAGTAGGCCGTAGCTTCTGGTGAATGTCCCCTCTTTCAGATCGAGCTGTTTCCGCTCGAAGGCGCGGCGGGCCGTCTCCTCGCGGAGGGCCCGATACTCGCCCTCGAGCCGTTCCATTTCCCCGGCCAGCTTCCGATCCTTCTCGAGCAACCCGCGCAGTTCCGTCTCGCGGTCGACGAGACTCATGCGCATGTGCTGATGAATCGCGTTGAGCACCTCGTCTTTGTATCCCTTCACGGGGCGCGGCTCCTCGGGGGAT